>CANNRM010000062.1 GCA_947508155.1 Rickettsiales bacterium
AATTCACACGAATAGTGTGTCAATTTATCATTTAAACTGACGCTTCTCCCCGCGTTAAAGCTTCAGGAGGCGGGTACGCAAAAATTATAGTTTTAAGAACTAGATCCCGGGTCAAGCCCGGGATGACGTGGGTAGTTACGTTAAAAATCCAGAATCTGGTACGATAACCTACTTATATTTCTTCTCCAATCCCTTCTTTCCAAGTCTACTGGGTTTACCAAAAACATCAGGGTTTGGGAGCAAAAATAAGTCTTTATCCGCGTTGGTAATATGCTCTATATTTTCCACAAACACTTCAATCACATTACCATCTGGCTCATCGATAATAATCCGCTTTAATTCCAGCGGATGCTCGGAAAGAACCATGGAGATAGTACGTTCTGTTGCGTAATTATAAAGTTTTGCGGTAATATTACCATCCGACTCAAAAATATCTTCTATCCTGAAATTTTTCTCCCAGTCTTTCATATCAACTAGAAGAAAATTGAACAAATTCTCCTTTGCATCAACGCGTGTGGTTTGATGCAGGCCAAAATCATACATTATAACTTCGCTTTTATTTCCTAATAGCAGCAAAGGATATGGAGGATAATAATTGATGCGGAATCTATGTGGTTTTTGAATGATCAATTTCCCAGTAGCACCTGCCCTGCGTGAATCTATCTGATTAAAATCCATAGCAACAGATTGTAGGCTAGAGAGATATTGTGTAAATATATCAACTTTAACTTCGGCAATAGAAGAATAAGACGATATGACCAAAGATAGAAAGCATAAAATTTTTATTGTAAATCGCATATTGTGAGGATACTATGTTGCTTGAAAATTAAAGAAGTATCATAGCATGAAAATAGCAATACTAAAAGAAAAAGCTCCTGGAGAAACAAGAGTTGCCATAACCCCTGATGTAGCGAAGCTTTTCGTTAGGGATGGGTTCGAAGTATATGTAGAAAAAAACGCGGGTTTATCTGCTGGGTTTTTGGATGCTCAATATATAGATGTGGGAGCTAAAGTTTCCGGTGTGCCACTTGAAATTGTAAGTGATGCTGATCTTATTTTAAAGGTCCAACCAACCCCTCTTGACGACAAAGTCAATGAGCTAAACTTTGCCAAAAAAGGCGCTGCTATTATCGCTTTGATGTCACCATATAACAACACATTTCTTGCGCAAACCTATGCAGAGAAAGGGCTTACTGCTCTTGCTATGGAACTGGTACCTCGTATTACAAAGGCTCAGAGTATGGATGCATTATCTTCGCAAAGTAATCTTGCTGGATATCGCGCTGTAATTGAGGCTGGGTATTATTTCAAACGCGCCATCCCAATGTTTATGACTGCAGCTGGCACTGTAACTGCTGCGAAAGTACTAGTTCTTGGTGCTGGCGTTGCTGGGCTTCAAGCAATTGCAACGGCGAAAAGGCTTGGGTCTATTGTATATGCATATGATGTTAGAGCAGCTGCCAAAGAGCAAGTGGAAAGCGTTGGGGCAAAGTTCATACAGGTAGCTGATGCTGGTAATTTTGAGGGCAAAGGTGGATATGCTGGTGAAGTGACGAAGGATCATGCGAAGAAACAAGAAGAGCTGATCGCTGAATATGCTAAGAAGGTGGATATTATAATTTCTACCGCGCAGATTCCAGGCAAGCCTGCTCCAAAATTAATCACAAAAGTAATGGTTGCATCAATGGCACCTGGCTCTGTGATCGTGGATTTAGCGACCTCTACTGGTGGTAATGTTGATGGATCTGTGAAGGACCAAATCGTGGATGTTGGCAATGTGAAAATTATTGGAAATTCAAACCTTGCTATGAGCGTGCCCTATGATGCATCAAGGCTTTATGCGAAGAATTTGTATAATCTTGTTATGCACGCCTTTGCTGATGGAAAATTGAAGGCGGAAGATGAGATTGTGTCTAAAATGTTGCTTGCACATAAGGGGAAGGAGATGGGTGGGATTGTCGGGTGACTTAATGTTAGAAATTTGTAGTATAATATGTCATAATTCATGAGTGGGCGATTAAATATTTATTTATCGAATTTACAATACATAATTGTTAAGATATCTACTGGAGTCAAAATTTATGCAAGAATCTGATACCACAAAATTATGGCAGAACGCGGCAAAAGCTGCTGAACCATTGATGCGTAAAGCGCTTACCGTGCCAGATGAATTACTAAAAAATTTAAAACTACAGCATCCTAATAGTGAACTTTTAAAAGTTGCGAAATCTACTGGGGTTTTGTCTAATACTATGGACCCAACTTATTGGCATGAAATTGGAGATGTAAAATCACAAACAGGTCTTGTCTCAGCTGTAAAACATTTTTCACAGGAAGAGGTCGAGAAATTTAGAGTATCAGTTAATTCAGATGGTAAATTAGTTGATTATAAAGGCAATATTTTGGAATGTCCTGTTGGCGCTAAAGAGCCTGTATATGGTTTTGTGATGAGCACAGATGGTACATTATATGTTTTTCCACAGCAATTTGGAAGTATACATCATTCTTCTATAGTTGGGCGGAAGTGTATGTTTAGGAGGTGGTCAAATAGTAATTAATAATGGAGAGTTAGTCGGTATAAATAATGGTACAGGACATTATAAAACAGGGCGGGTAGGTTTGTATGTAATGGCCAAGATATTAGAAGCAAAATTTCCTAAAGCGGTAAATTTTGGAACAGGTCATACAGAGGATGATGATGGCGAAATTCATTCTAAAGGAGCTAAGTCTTATATAATAGACTCACTAACTTGTGATAAAAATTTAATGTATCGCATGGAACGCAAAGATCAAAAAAGCGGACTAACCGGGTTTGAGCGTGAAGGAAATGAGATGGTTACGAAATACTATACAACATTACCAAAATCCCGTAGTACAAGTATTTGCGAAGGAATTGAAGAATATGCGAAAAACCCAAATCCAGCTTTATTGCGCACAATAATTAAATTAAATAATGATGACATTAATAAAATTGATGAAAAAACTGGGAAGACACCTCTAGAATTTGCTATACACAGCAAATGTCCAGAAGAAGTATCTGCAATGCTACTTCTAAATGGCGCAAAAACTACCGAAAATATTACAAAATCATCTAATAGAATATCTGATTTAATCAATCGCTATGAAAGCTTAAAGCAAGTACGACAGTTTGTTGGGACTACCGCAACTTCAACAAGTATATCACAGACATCACATAGTGCAAATAAGAGCTCTCCACGGCAATTTTGACTCTATCCCAATAATGCTATATACTACCCATATAACCAATATATAGCACACATATGAAATCCGTATACATAACTCACGCCTACCGCACGCCTATTGGCAATTTAATGGGTGGCCTCAGCGGTCTCTCCGCTGTTGATCTTGGCGTTATAGTTACCAAACATATTCTTGAACAAAGTAAAATTGACCCTGCTATGATTTCAGAAATAATCATGGGGCAGGTTTTAACAGGTGGATCTGGTCAAAACCCAGCAAGACAAACTCTCATCAATTCAGGAATTCCTTTTACCGTACCAGCATTTACTGTTGGAAAAGTCTGTGGATCTGGTCTTAAAGCAATCGCTCTTGCATATGAATCTATACTTGCTGGCAATAGCGAAGTCGTTATCGCTGGTGGTCAGGAAAGCATGTCTAAAGCTATGCATGCATCTTATATCCGCGCCGGTATTAAAGCTGGTGATATGAAAATGGCGGATATGATGATGTATGACGGTTTGACAGATGTATTTTCTGGGCAGGCAATGGGTATTACAGCTGAAAATGTTGCCAAGCAATTTGGTGTAACGCGTGAACAGCAGGATGCATTTTCTGTAGAATCTCATAAAAAAGCTACAGCAGCACAAAGTAGTGGACGTTTTGATGATGAGATTATTCCAGTGAAGATTGTGACTAGAAAAGAAGAAATTATCATATCAAAAGATGAATTTATAAAGCCTCAAACTAGCATGGAAACACTTGCAAAATTAAGGCCAGCATTTTTAGAAAATGGCACCGTAACAGCAGGCAATTCTTCTGGAATAAATGATGGCGCGGCAGCTCTTATGCTTGCATCAGAAGAAGCTGTGAAGAAATATAATCTCATACCTATTGCACGTATCACTTGCTATGCGCGTGCTGGTGTTGATCCTAGCATTATGGGCACGGGACCAGTGCCTGCGACTAGAATGGCTGCAGAGAAATCTGGTTGGAAATTGGATGATGTTGATTTGTTTGAGATCAATGAGGCTTTTGCATCGCAAAGCGCTTATGCAGTCCGTGAATTGGGGATTAATTCATTGAAAGTGAATGTAAATGGCGGAGCTGTTGCGCTTGGACATCCAATCGGGGCAAGTGGTGCTAGGGTTGCTGTTACATTGTTACATGAGATGCAAAAAAGAAAAGTGCAGAAGGGTATTGCGAGTTTATGTATTGGTGGTGGTATGGGGATATCAATGGGGTTTGAGAGTAATGTTTAAGTTACAAATGACCCTCTACCACTAAACTAATCCAAGTGAGCTGATGCTGCCGTTGATGATTCTCCAAAGCACATAACTTCTTTATAGAGAGAATCATTTTCAGTATTGTAATGTACCTCATTTAAGTCTGCAAGAGTTTGGGTCCATGAAAAAATGCAATCACTATTAGGGTTGTCAAGTGTTCTATATGCTGCTTGTAACTTAGTACATAATTCTGGAATAGTTGATACATTTTCCTTACATTTATCTAATAATATATGCGCTGCACTAATGATAGTATGAGGCTCCTGAGTCGATAATATTATCTTGTGTAAATTATCCATCAGTGTGCTTTTTAGTTCCTGGTCAGGATTTTTATCATAAGCAGATGTTAGTTTAAAAAGATCTCTAATCAGCATTGTATCAGGAGAGTCACTTCTTGGTGGATAAAACATTGCTACTTCGCTCATATGGCTAATTACACCATCTACACTCATACCACCCTTGATATTAGAAAATATAGATGCGTAATTAGTGTGTTCAACTATAGCTTGGTGTCCAAAAAACGGAGCAGATTTAGCTGCTACTAGCGAATATTCTCCGGTAATTTCTGTGTCGCAATGAAATGGGCTAGTAGATGCAGTGCGTCCTATTGCAGGCTTAATAATTTTATCTATTATTGTTCTTAGTACTTCTGTGCCAAAACCGTGGTTTTGATATTGTGTTTCAAAATTTCTATAATGAGAAGATAGAATACATTCCTTTCCATTGATTTCTATAATTTCTCCTATAAGA
>CANNRM010000063.1 GCA_947508155.1 Rickettsiales bacterium
TATGGCCTGAAATACGCAGATGGATTTGGTTATACGCATTTAGGACTTATCGGAAAACTGAAGCAAAATCAACCCTCTTGACTCCGACTAATTTAATATGGACGTTAAATTAGTCGAATACCAAAGCTCCATTTCTGCCAACCAAAGGCTCCAAATTTGTCGTATAGTGCTAACCTCTAGCCTTGCCCTTCTTCTTCTCGTTCAAATAATAAACATATCCAATAATCTTCGCCACAGCCTCATAATGCTCCGCTGGAACATATTGCATCTCATCTACCTTATACAGCGCCCGCGCGAGCGGAGCATTCTCAACCAAGGGGATATCATGCTCTGTGGCTATTTCTCTTATTTTCATAGCCATCATATCCATTCCCTTCGCAACGATCATTGGTGCGGGCATAGAATCTGCATCATATTTGACAGCTATCGAATAGTGAGTAGGATTCGTAATAATAACATTAGCTTGAGGCACTTGCTGCATGATACTTTTTTGTGCGCGAGCATTTCTAATCTCACGCATACGCCTTTTGATCAAAGGATCTCCTTCTGATTGTTTATGCTCATCTTTCACCTCTTGCTTCGTCATACGTAGAGATTTGAAATATTCAAAACGCTGATAACTATAATCTACTACAGCAAGCACAATCGCGGTAACTGCTGTACATATCATAACGTGATTCACGATAGAATGGAATTGGCTCAAAATAAGCCCGATGCTCATCTCCTGATACATTCTAAGACCCTGAATATCACTTTGTACAATGAGATATAAAAAGGTTCCTACAAGAGTAATTTTAGTCAAGTTTTTCAGAAGATCTACAATGCTCCTAGTAGAAAAGATTTTTTTTATCCCTGAAAAAATAGAAATACGCGATAGCTGTGGCTCAATAGAATCAAATGAAAAAGTAAATTGCCCCTGTTGCACCATAGCAGAAAATATCACAGCAGCGATAACCAGAAGAAACAATGGGCTAAGAGCTAGCATCGCATTATTCACAAGAGATCTTATAATATTCCAGGTCTGTCCCTGATCTAAATTGATTTGGCCGGCATGTTCTATCACGAGACGAAGCTTAATTGCCGAATAATTGAAAATTAACGGCAAAACCCATGCAAGCATTACAGTAAGAACGATTAAAACAAAGGCATTATTCACTTCTCGTGAACTAATAACCTGCCCTTTCTCCAAGGCCTCTTCCATCTTTCGGAGCGAGGGCTCTTCGGTCTTTGCATCTTTATCTTCTTCGTCCGACATTCTCTACGTAATAATTCGTTATAAATACTAGCAAATGCACTATTGTACCCACAAATATCGCACGAAGCATATGATCTGCTCCATAAAAATATTGCCAAGCTAGGTATCCCATTATACCAGATATTATTCCAATGACTAATCCTCTTTTTGAAATATGTTTGCCAAAAATAGTAGCGATAAAAGGAATGAGGATAGTAGGCGCCCAAAGCCCAGCGACATGCAAGATGATGTCTACTATGCTTTCAAATGATGCGCTAATAAAAATAGATGCACTACCAATAACTACGCTTGTTGTACGCGCAATGAAAGAAAGACTTGTCGATTCCGACATACAAAATATCGGCTTAAAAATATCCTGCGCCACTGCTACAGATGCAACGTTAAGATCCGTATCTGCCGTAGACATTGCAGCTGATAAAAAGCCAATAATGACCAAGCCTTTTAATCCTTCTGGCATAATTTTTTGAATTGTATCCTGCAAAGCCATATTTCCAGCGAAATCTGGAGAAATCTGCATAGCCACCAAACCATTTATTGCTATACATCCTATGAAAAAAATATATATAGCGGTTTTAATAACCATAGCATGTGTCATATATTTTCCGTTCTTATTCAACAAAGCGCGTTGTATAAGCGTGGGATAACATCCCATAACAGCAAAACTCAATGTCATCCAGATAGTATCCCACAGCAATTTATTGTCACTAAAAGAATATTTATCGGGTGGCACATTCTGCACAAAATTCACAAAACCTATCTCTTGAAGACCAAAAAAAGTAAGTATTGGAATAGCAATAATCATAGTCAAAAATTGCAAAGCATTATTCGTAATAACAGATCTCAGCCCCCCCATAGTTGTATATATTATCAACACCGAATAACTTATTATAATACTCGTTATATAATCCAACTCAAATATGCTAGAAAGCAAATGCCCACTAACGCTAATTTGCGCAGCTAAAAACCCTATAGATGTAAATACCACCATTATTCCAGAGATGATTCTTCCCGTGCAACCATATTCTGTAGCCATTATATCGCCCACGCTGATAGCATCGTAATAACTAGCAATTTTAGGGATTACAAAAAATGCAATGAGTAGGTCTATAGGTGTTGTAAGAATAAGCGCATATGCATAAGATAGGTTTTCGCTAAATACTTTTTCCGTGAGACCAAATGTAGTACCACCGCCTACTGCTGTTGCAAACACAGTCGCCGCGAGTATGAATTTGTTTTTCCGCAACACAGACGGAACATAGGAAAAATCTTTGAATGAGGATGAAAGTTTACTGCTTAAAACACCAACAGATAATGTAAGAAGTAAGTACCCAAGAATAACTAATATGTCGAGATTATATAGAATGCTCATGAGGCCATTATAGCGTTAAATGAGCTTGGGGTACAGTTTTTTGTTGGATGGAGATTTAATGGAATAAATCATATCCACCCTTGTTCTTTCTGCTGGTGACTTTATTAACAAAACTCGCAACTTTTTTTGCTGCTTTTACCACAGCCTTCATAGGCTTTAGATCATTTCTAATCTGCGATAATAAACTTGACTTTTTACCAGCACTTTCACTAGGTATCAAATGCTCTGACATATCTTCTATTATAGGGCGCACTTGAGGTTTAATATCTTGGATAGCTATATCTTGCCCCCTTGTTGGTTGCGCAGTCTGAAGACCTAAATCTTGTCCTCTTTGTTTAATAAATTCATCAAGCGTGCCCTTAAATGGCTTGGAGTTTTTATCACTCTTAACCCATTCTATTCCTTTGCCCGCACCAAGCCCTATACCTTGGGCGCCCTCTAATTCCTTATAAGCCTTTTCTACTTCTTGAAGCAAAGCTTTCGTTTCCTGCGTTAGAGGTTCTTTCTTTTTGTGCGCTCTAACAAGCTTATCTACCTTAACCTGCATATCCATCAACTTAGCAACATCTTTCATTTGCTCTTGGCCTTTGTTATAAAAAGTCTCTAGATTTTTGAATGTACTTTGCATCGCCTCATAAACATTGACTTTCTTCGGATCTATTTTAACGTCACTCACATTATTATTGATTGCAATAAGCGAGTTTTTGACATGCTCTATAACTTCCTTATTACCTTGAGGATCTTCGAGCAATTCATTGACTAAATCACCGAATGATTTTTTTGCTTGTTCTATTCCGTAAGTCACCCCTTTAGATTCACTCATCTCCTTAAATGCCTTAGCTAACTCAGCAGACGGCACAATGCCATCATAATCTCGCCATAATTTTGCCTGACGTGAGTTTGGACGAAGATCGCTAACAGTTTCTCTGTTCAAGAAATCCAGAATTTGATTACCTTTGTTACGTACCTGCCCACCAAAAGCTTTAGGCGCGTTTAACAAATCATTAAAGGCATGACCAAAATCTATTCTAGCGACTCTGGTGTTATTATCCTTATCCCTAACAACAACCATATTGCCTGGGTTAACATCATGATCTCCACTTAATGCTGATAGAGCAAAAGCGTTTGCTAAATCTTGTCGCAATAATGGATCACCTCTCAAATCTAATGTATCAGGTGCAGGGCCTTTGGCAGAGACTTTCACATGTCGCTTCTTAGTTTTAACGCCACGACTTTTTTGGGCATAATCATCTAATGTGCCGTCTTGTACATTATCAAGATATTTAGATGCGATTAGAACTCTCTCGTTCTTAACATCATGCACCAAAGATACTTCTGGAACTAACTCTGTTGCGCCTACTTGATCAGCGCCAGAAATCGCCCTGCTCATAGTAGCAGCTATCACTTCTCCAAAGTTTTCACGATCAACACCACCAGCTTTTAATTTCCTAGTGCTTTTAGCATCTAAAATAGATGGTTTTAACTGATATGAAACCCCACCAGCTTTAACTTTGCTACTACCAGTAATTCCACCAGCACTCACTGAAGAAGCAAGATCAAATTGATCGATTTTGAAATAACTTTGTGACATTTAAATAATCCATTTAATACAGCTTTATTAAACATCAAAACATGTTGTATAATCAAGTATTAATAGTGTTACGAACAAGAATTATACTGATACGACGCCTATATACCACACTAACTGAGCGTTATAACTCTATCCGCCATTGCTGCTACTTCTTGATTATGAGTCACAATAACTAATGCAATATTCTTCTCTCTAACAAGTTTAACAAATAGATCGAGCACATTCTTCGCAGTTTCATGATCCAGATTTCCAGTGGGCTCATCCGCTAGAATAATCTTTGGATTATTAATCAACGCACGTGCAATTGCAACACGCTGCTGCTGCCCACCAGAAAGCTCTCCCGGCATATGGAAAGTACGATTTTCAAGATCAAGTGATTTCAATATTTCATCGGCTTCGTCTAGAGCTTTCTCATAATTAGCACCTGCAATAAATTTAGGCATTGCAACATTTTCACGCGCAGAAAAATCCTTCAACAAATGATGATATTGATAAATAAAACCAAGCGATTCAAGGCGCATTTTTGTGCGCATTTTATCATCATTTGTGATGATGTTTCCATTGATAATAATATCCCCAGAATCAGGCTTATCTAAAAGCCCAGCGATATGTAGCAAGGTTGATTTACCACTGCCAGATGCACCAACAATAGCTACAATTTCTCCAGCTTTTACCGAAAGAGAAAAGTCTTTTAGGACGTCTGTTAAAATCACTGCTTGATAGGATTTGCATATGTTGCGTAATTCTAGCATTTAAGACTCCATATCAAAATAACCGTCATCACGAGGAGCGTAGCGACGTGGTGATCTCACTTTAGATAAATGAGATTGCCACGTCGGACTTTGTCCTCCTCGCAATGACGCTAACAGTTCACTCATAGCGCATAGCCTCCACGGGATCTGTACTTGCAGCTCTATAAGCAGGATAAATAGTCGCCAGGAAGCATAAAGCAAGAGATAACCCCGTCACACCCACTACATTTGACATTTCTATCTTCGATGGCAAATAATTCAAAA
>CANNRM010000064.1 GCA_947508155.1 Rickettsiales bacterium
TATAAGTATTATTAGTTTTAGGATTCTCGGCATGTTTAAGAGCTATAATAGCTTGTTGTTTAACTTCTGCAAGGCTGTAATCCATCGTTGATAATGCATCTGACAAATGTCTTAGGACATCTTGATTTAGAGTTATATGTAGCCATAATGCAGGATTTTCTTTTAATTCTGATGCGAGTCTTGTTGATGCGGCAGATCCATTAGGAGTAAGAACAGTTTCTGCTGTTAGAGGTTCGCCGCTTTTGAGCCCATCAATTACTGCATCTTGTATTTCTGGGATACTAGAATTATGTGTGTTAAGCCAATCTTCAATTTTTGACGCTGAGTTAGGATGTAAATTAACATGCAAAAATTTCATAGGGTTGTCTTTGATTTCCGATGCAATTTTGTCTAATGTGCTCTGAGCATTAGATGTATATAGTGCGTCGTCCATTGTAGGATTTGCACCATTTTCTAACATAGTTTTTGCGGTAGAGGCTATGGATTTGAAATTTATGCCGCTATTTTTATAAACTGTAACATGTAATGTGTAATATAATAAATTTTGTGGAGATTCGGTGAGTTCGCTCTTGAGCATTTGTAAAGCATCGAGTGCATTTTGTGTATAAGTTCCATCTGTTTGAGGATTAAAGGCATTATGAACTAGCTCTTGGTAAGCTCTTTCTTTGATTTCATCTAATCCAGTAAAGGTGTTATTTAATTTCTTTTCTATAGGGTCTAGGGAATCTTTATGGAGTGTTGTAGTTAAGAATGAAGACGGGTTTTGTTGAAATTCTATAGCGATTTGTTGAAGCAAAGTGAATGCATTTTGTGTATAATTAACGCCGATTTTAGGGGCTGCGCCGTTTTTAAGAGCGTCTAATGCATCTTTAGCTATTTTATCCTCGTGTCCTTCGAATATTGATTCTGCAGTTTTGGAATGTAGAGCAGTAATATACAAATATTCTACAGGCTTCAGAATTTTTAATGTTTCAAGAACATCGCCAATATCGCGTGATATAGTTGGTGCGCCAGCATGAGAAGTGGCTATGTAAGGCGACATACCATGCATCAAGAATGGTTTTATCATAGAGCCTTTTGCATAATTCACCAATCCGTCATAAACAGTATAGCCTTTGCCTAATGGTTCAATATTTGCGCCATGCTCTTTCATGAGATCAAATAGCTCTAGTCTTGTTGCGGAATCGATTATGCTGCTGCCATCTGATTTATATACTGTAGCATAAATAGCTGTACAAATCTTTTTCCCTATTATTCCGCCAGTGTGTGCATTTACATCTGCACCGAAATCTTGTAGCAAAACTTGCGCGGCGGGTAGGTTCAACTTCAAAGCTGCTTGAGCTAATAAAGTGGTATTTGTGTTGCCAACTAATGCATCTATCTGTAAATCTTTCTGTGTATTTAGGTGAGACCTGAAAATTTCAGGATTAAATGTTGGACTTGCAATATAATCGAATAATTCTTTAATTGATTTTGTCATAGTTAAGAGCCCCCTAGTTGTTAATGTTTGTACAATGAGGCTATAGGATCAAAAATAATTTATCAATAGGGAAATCTACAATTTTTTAATCTTTTTTTATTGACTTTGTCTTTTTATAAGATGCAATGTTGATGTTATGAGCTTCCAGGCTAGAAGCAAAATTATGTCGACCAGTTCCATTTACCACGAAATATAAATCATTAGTTTGCATTGGTGATATTACTGCCTCAATGGCTTTTTTACCTGGGCAGGCTATAGGAGTCGGGGGAAGACCCATGGCGTAATATGTATTATATGGAGATTGTGTGAGCAATTCCTT
Organism: Rickettsiales bacterium; assembly: GCA_947508155.1. GTDB lineage: Bacteria > Pseudomonadota > Alphaproteobacteria > Rickettsiales > Rickettsiaceae > CANNRM01. Next base: position 1,800 of record CANNRM010000064.1, read on the forward strand.
TCTGGTTAAGGGATGGTCAAGTTTATATTTTCCAAGTGTAATTGCATAAATAGTTGTTGGATCTGCTTGAAGCTTCATTTTTTTACGTAAACGATTGATAAATACTCCTGCAATACGAGGTTTTTCATCATCATACATAGCTTCCTTTTCAACAATAGATGCCAATGTAAGTACATCTAAGCGCGTCTTTAACGGTGAATCTTTTGAGAGTTTTGGCATTAATTCATCGAGAGCTTCAGACATAAGGCTTTTCATGTGTAGAATTAGCTTGCTGCGTTGATCGCGGAATGTATAAAAATAGGTTGAGGGCATGAGGAAGCCTTCTTCTACGTTTTCATTTATTGAGCCGATGAAGCGATGTTCAGATTCTAATTTGCCAATAATTTCAGAGACAGTTGTCCCTTCTGGAATAACAAGTTTATGTACCACTGATTTGCCACTACTTAATATACGGATTACTTGTAATGGAGTTATATGTTTTGTGAATTCATATTCTCCGCTTCGAAGAGGGCTTCTGAGGCGGCTATAGAATTTCGCTATGATATTAAAGGCAAGTTTATTATGTACCACTCCTGCTTCAGAGAGATTTTTAGCGATGTCAGTGATGCGCGTATGGGGTTCGATTATGATGACTTTTTCTTCCTCTAGTGGGCCTGGTAGCATGAGATATATGAATATTAAATGCCCTAGTAAAATGATGGCTATGATAGAGAGAACGAGGGGTGAGGAAAGATATTTTAACTTGTTTTTCATAAGGTTTTGTTGTATGGTTTGTGTTGAGCGATATACAGCAATATAACGTCATTGCGAGGAGCGTAGCGACGTGGCAATCTCTCTATGATTAAAGTGAGATTGCCACGTTGGACTTTGTCCTCCTCGCAATGACGCCATGCATTTTATGCAACTATAATACAGGATTCTATATCACATGCCTACAAAAAACATACATATCCTTGGTATTGAATCTAGTTGCGACGATACTGGCATTTCAATTGTACGTGGTGATAAGACTATTTTGTCCAATATAGTTGTTGGTCAACTTCTTGAGCAAGCCCCATATCAGGGTGTTGTGCCAGAAATCGCCGCAAGATCTCATATGAGTGCGTTGCGTCGGGCAACTGACGAAGCGCTAAAAGAAGCTGGATTGGAGTTAAAAAATATTGATGCAATAGCCGCCACAGCTGGCCCTGGACTTATTGGTGGAGTGATTGTAGGCACGATGTTTGCAAAGTCGTTATCTTTTGCACTTAAAAAACCATATATTGCGATCAACCACTTGGAAGGGCATTTGCTTAGCCCACGCCTTACATCAGACCTCGAATTTCCCTACCTTATGTTGTTGGTATCGGGGGGGCATTGCCAGTTTGTGGCAGCACTTGGGTTAGGGGATTATAAGATCCTAGGGCAAACTATGGATGATGCGGTGGGTGAGGCATTTGATAAAACTGCTAAGATGTTAAATTTGGGATATCCTGGCGGGCCGATTATTGAGGAACTGGCCGCGAAAGGCGATCATTTAAAATATAAATTTCCAATGCCGCTGGCGCATAGAAAAGGTTGTGATTTTTCATTTTCTGGACTAAAAACTGCGGTTAGGGATCTTGTGAAAAGCACATCAGATTTGGATTTGAATAGTCTATGTGCATCATTTCAATATACTGTGGGTAAGGTGCTAGTAGAACGTACGCGAAATGCGATTGGTATGTTTGAGGAGCTTTCTGGTAGCAAAAATTTCGCGATTGCAGGTGGCGTTGCTGCGAATAAATATTTGGGCGCTGTTTTGAAAGAAGAGCTAGATAAACATGGGTTTCAATTATTTATTCCCCCAATGAAATTATGTACAGATAATGGTGCTATGATAGCCTGGGCAGGGTATGAAAGATTTATTAGAGGGGCGGTGTCGGGGTTAGATTTTTGTCCGGTTGCGAGGTGGAATTTGGAGGGGTTGGGGTTAAGTTAAAAAGGTAAACATTTCCCCGTCATGTTATGTCACCCCCGCGAAGGCGGGGGTCCAGTCAAATAATTTCGCGTTAGCGACACAACAAAATGACTATATTTTTCAAGAGAATATAGTCAGAAGCATTATATAAACTGGATCCCCGCCTTCGCGGGGATGACATTAACTGAGGTGCATTGTTACTTAAAAACTCACATCCACCACTAGAAATCCTGCTAAATCTGCTTTCACTTTTTCCAACCCTTCCTTGCTCATAGACTCAGCTCTTGCCATAATGGCGCTCTCGGTATTAGAGGCACGAACTAGCCACCAACCATCAGCACTTTCATATCTTACGCCGTCAATGTCAATAAACTTCCTTCCCATCTCAGACATCTTCTTTTTAATCTCTTCTACTATACCGAATTTTTCTTCGTCTTTTGCATGAATTTTCATCTCTTTTGTTGCAAAGCTTTTAGGTAATGTATTACTTAAAATATCCAAAGACGTTTGGCGCTTTGTAAGTAAATCGATCATTCTTAGCCCCGCATAAATTCCATCATCAAAACCATAATATTTATCTGCGAAGAACATATGGCTACTCAGCTCACCAGCGAATAAAGCACCAGTTCTGGATATCATATCTTTAATATATGCATGTCCTGTTTTTGACATTTCTGTCCTACCACCAAGTGTTTTGACATAATCAAAAAATGTTTGGCTGGTTTTGACATCGGCTATCATTAAAGCGCCAGGATTATCTTGCAATATATCCTCTGCGAATATGCATAAGATATGATCATTTGAAATTACCTTTCCGCAGGCTGAAACGAATATTGTACGATCTCCATCCCCATCAAATGAAATGCCCAAATCGCACTTATGCTTTAGCACAGTTTTTATCAATGCATCCATAGCACCTGGTGCCATTTGATCAGGTGCACGATCTGGAAAATTACCATCTATTTTAGAATTGATATGAATATTTTCATTTGGTAATTTTGCAAGCAAAGGTTCGAGAATTTTTGCAGCTACTCCATTGCCACTATCCCATGCTATTTTAAGCTTTGGATTAATGGTGATATTTTCTAGAATTCTGTCGATATATTGATCGATAAGATTACTATGATCTTTGTGCGCTGGTTGATGAGATGCAAAGGCTGGTGCTGATTCTATATACTTTTGTAGCTCTTGCAGCTTTTCTCCAAAAAATGGTTTTCCACCCAACAACATTTTAAACCCATTACAATCCTTTGGACTATGAGATGCGGTGATCATAATGCTTGCCGCAGGTTTGTAAATTTTATCAGCATAATAGACTATGGGCGTAGTCACGGATCCTAGCACTACAATCCTTCCTCCACCATCTATAATACCTTTTGTAAGAGCATTGAAGAGAGATTCGGATGAAAGGCGCGCATCGTGGCCAACCTGAACATCTTGATTTTTGCATTTAGATCCGA
>CANNRM010000065.1 GCA_947508155.1 Rickettsiales bacterium
ATATACGAAAGAGCATCCAGTTTCAATTGACAATTATTTTGTATGATACAACAACTAAAAGTAAGCGATTATCTGAGATCAAATCAACTTATGCGATATTATTGCAACAAAGGGGGTGAAAGGTTACGTGTCGCTAACGCGAAATTATTTGACTGGGCCCCCGCCTTCGCGGGGGTGACGCTGAATGAATACTAAACTTACCTCTTCATCGCAGCATGTTCTTCCAATAATTTAACCCAATATAAATTCACATGATTAGGTGTGATTTCTTTCTCTATAAGAGCCGCTCCTGCATTTGCTATGACTTTTGCCTCTGCATCATGATCATGGATCCATTGGATTTTTGGAAGTAAATCCGATACGTCGTTAGCGAAAGAAATATAGTGTTTATTCTCTTCTAAAATATCATAAAACCATTGCTCATTGGTAGATTGGCGCTTCAGTACAATAGCACCTGATAAAAAGCTAGATAAGAGACCCGGGTATATAGATGCTTTATTATCCATCCTAATATTGATTTTATATTGTGCATTTTCTAACATTGCGACATTCACGGCAAGCGGGTATTTTTCGGCAAGCAAATGCTGTATTTCTGCATTAGTTTGAGAAATATTGTTGAGCTTTGCATCAATTAAAGTAGGGTTTTGTGCTGATAATTCAAGTAGCCTTGTGATTGGAGCATCTTGCCAATTCTCTCTTGTTAAAACCTCTGTGCTCGTGCTTCCGCGCCAGAATGCTTGTTCTGTTTTATGTATCCATGGATATTCTTTTTTAGCTTCAAGAATGTCATCATAAAGCTTAGACCATTCAGATAATGTTTTGTAATGAGGAGCTAGTATATAGAATTTTGCATGCGGGTCCATTGTGTTTTTGGATGGTACTATGATAGGTGCGGTGAAAACGTAATTATCTGGAACTGTGATGTTTTCTGATATAGATACTATAAAATCTACATCTTTTTCTATCATACGTTTCTTAATCATATGTTCAAGAAATTTATGAAAAGCATTATATGCATAGGCAATTTCTGGATTGGAGGATATTATTTGAGGAGATGAAATTTTACCTTGTGTAATTTGGAACCTAATTAGCATGTTACCAGGTAAATATGCTAGTTGATTATATGTTTGATCTAAATCTGTATTTGTGAAATGTTTGGTTTGAAACTCAGCAGTTTCGGATTTTATTTTATCTTGCGCCCATTGCTGTAAGCTAGCCTTATGAGTTATATTGCCGCTATCAGTGAGTTTGAATACAAGGAAACCTACCAAGGCGATAACAGTTAGATAAAATGATGTTTTGATCATGGTTTTGTTCCTTTGATTCAATTTGCTTTAAAATCCGTCATCCTCGGATCCGCTTGCGGATTCGGGGATCTCATGACTGAGGAGTGGCATTTCTCTTATCTCATGAGATCCCCGAGATACCCCCTTCGGCGTCCTCGAGGATGACGTTGGCTCGAATACTTACTTCCCTAGTAATTCTGTAAACTCCTTCCATTCTCTTTTAGTCATGCCACAATTTTCTTCTGTAACATTCTCTCCTGCGAGCATTCTTTTTAATGCCGCAACCCCGGAGCGTGAAAAATTTGCTCCATGCATTCTATATTCTTCAAAAGCATTACAAGCAAATGGAACCCAAGCGCGTGCAACATCTAGCATTGCTTCTGCATAAACACGAATCTCGTATTGAGCATGTGAATCTGCACGAAGTGCAAGGAAGTGGAACAGATTATGCAAATTCGTTTTCCAATACCATTCTGTATAGCAATTGAGAGTCAAATTCATACGCGCAAGTTCACGGGAAATCCCTGTTGTACTCTCGTTGATTACGTTTCCAGCATCATCCTCATTCATCATCTCGATATAATGATCATAACATTGATTCGCATCATCTTGCAATATTTTTAGTACCTTGTTTGCGACATCAGTAGGCACTGCTGTGTCCTCGCGGCCTTGCTTGTTGATTTGAGATTGCGGAGATAGATTCTCTCTTGCCGGAATATAGAATTCATTATTCATAATAGAATAACGGCCAGAATATTCGTTCACACTGGCTGTTCTATGGCGGATCCATTGACGTGCGATAAAAATCGGAAGTTTGATGTGGAATTTGATATCACACATTTCAAAAGGAGTTGTGTGTCTATGGCGCATTAGGTAGTTAATCAATCCCTTATCCTGGCTGACCATCTTTGTACCCTTGCCGTATGAAACGCGAGCGGCCTGTACTATTGCGCTATCATCACCCATATAATCTATAACACGAACGAAGCCATGATCTAGGAGTTTGATTGGCTTATAGAGCAGATCTTCTATTCCTTTAACTGTCGCGCGGCGTGTTTGGGAATATGATTCATTCATTAGATCATCTAGATCTTTTTGTTTGTCGGTTGGTTTTTCTTCGTTCATGTGTTTCTCCTTATGGTATTAGTGGTTTTTAGCGTCATTATTAAACACCCAACAGTACTCTCATCTGCTCAGCAAAAAGCTTCTGCATAGCTCCTCTAGCAAGCGTAAACATCTCCTGAAATTGCTCGTCAGAACATGTTTTGCCTTCTGCTGAGGCTTGAATTTCTACAATTCCACCATCTGATGTAAATACAAAATTCCCATCAATTTCTGCTTCTGAGTCTTCTGGATAATCTAAATCTAATACGGCTTCGCCATTATATATTCCGCAGGAAATAGCAGCTACTTGCGCTTTGAGTGGGTTTTCCTTGATGAGTCTGCGATTTATCATATCGCGTACTAATAATTGTAATGCAACATATCCGCCTGTAATAGAGGCGGTTCTGGTGCCGCCATCTGCATTTATAACATCGCAATCTACTATGATTTGGCGCTCGCCAAGACCAGCAGTGTTGATTATAGAGCGTAAAGATCTGCCTATAAGTCGTTGAATTTCTTGTGTTCTTCCGCTTTGTTTGCCTTGTGCGGCTTCGCGCTTCATGCGGTCGCCTGTGGAACGTGTGAGCATACCATATTCTGCAGTAACCCAGCCTTTGCGGCTTTTGCGGAGGAAGCGAGGGACATCTTCGTCGAGAGTCGCGCTACATACTACGTGAGTATTGCCGAGTTTTATCATGCATGAGAATGGGTTGTTGATTAGGTATTCTGGCTCTATGATGAGTTCGCGTAGCTGATTGTTTTTCCTTTTTGATGGGCGCATGTGAGTAGGGCTCTTTTTTGAATTCAAAAGAGGATACTATTAGTCGGAGGAAAAAGAAATAAAAATTTTGAATTATGGTGGTATATGCTTATTCAAAATAAATTTGCTGTCTTTTCGCGTCATCCTCGAGGCTACGAAGCAGAGCTCGGGGATCTTAGGACTGCAGAGAAATATTGCTCTTGTTTCCTGAGATCCCCGAATTTATTTTGTAAATCCGAGGATGACGACTTGAACGATGAGATCCCCAAGATTTTGCTACGCAAAACTTGAGGATGACAGTCTCAATTAAATTATTATAAATGATCTATATCCGTCAAGCAGTCACACCGATGCGCTTTGCCACTTCCTGATATATAGCTATCGTATCTTCTGGGTTTTCAGCCATACGCTGGAAATCTAGCTTCGTATTATCTTCAAGATCCCATAAACGACATGTAGCAGGAGATATTTCATCTGCAATGAGTGTGGTAAATTCACATCCATCGAATACCGTGCCCAGAGTAAATGTCGCTTCAACCAAACGAATACCACATCCCGCGAAGAAACCAGCAAGAAAGTCTCCTGTTTTATATACGACACGTTTAATTTCATCGATTGCAAATTTATTCATATAGCACAGATGCATCAATTGTTCTTCGGTTACAACTGGATATTTATCTTCTTGTGCTTTAAAACGGAAATCCATCATTGGTTTTTCAAAAACCAACCCTTCTTCCATACCGAAATCAGTTATATATCTACCGCATGCAAGGTATGTGATTGATGCTTTCATTGGTATTGCATCAACCATTTGAACGACTTGCTCGCGCATATTTGTTTTTTCTATAAAATGATGATCAACACCAACAAGATCTAGTTTGTTCATTAGAAATGCTGAGATAGAATTCCTCATGATTCCAGCTCCAGAAACTTCGGTTAGAGTTCCATCTTCGAGGTATAATGTATCTTTGAAATGCTGTACTAGAGCATATTCTTCTTTTTCATGGTAATAGAAGATTTTTTCTTTACCTTCAAGCATTTTCTCGCGTGGTTGTTTTAGTTTTATGGTAGACATTTATGTGGCCTTTTGGTGTGGTGGTAGTGTTTATTCATTTGTCATCCTCGGATTTGCTTGCAAATTCGGGGATCTCGTCTTAACAGGAGGAATATTACTCTTATATCCTGAGATCCCCGAGATGCACTTCGTGCCCTCGAGGATGACGATGTATTATCCTTTAATGGCCGTTGTTGCGGCTCTTTTCTCGAACGCGCTAATCATTTTCTTCTGTGTTTCTATGATAACATGTCCTACTAAATTTGTCATTATTTTAGATTTTAATTCAAATTCTAACCCGAATTCCACGATTGTATTTTCGCCATCTTGCACAAGATCCCATCTACTGAGCAAATGCTTGAATGGCCCGGTATGTGATTCGGCTTGAATATATGCTTTATCGTCATTGCATTCATATGTAACATTTGATCTATAACATTGTTTGACAGATGCAAAGCTAACAGTGAGATCTGCAGTAATTTGGTCATGGGAGGATGAAATTATTGTAGCATCTGTCACCCAGGGAAGGAATTCGGGGTAGGAGGTTATATCCAGCACGATATTGAATATGTCCCGCATGGGATGTGGGAGTGTGCGTTTTTCGTTGAGATGTTTCATGCGAAGTTTATAGCATGTTTTTGGTGGAATTGCTACTCATTAACATGAGCTTGATATAAGACTTTAGCAAAAACTCACCACAAACGTCATTGCGAGGAGTTTTAGTACAATAATTACATCAAACTCAGGTTATCATAGGTAATATTTATAGAAAAGTGAGATTGCCACGTCGCTCCGCTCCTCGCAATGACGCTCGTGTAAGTCTTTGAGTTAAAAATTACGTTAAGCTGAGATTTATTATAATCCACAATAGTTATACATCAGTTGTTATAGTGTGATCGGCTCCACTAATTGTAACCTCAGTTTGACGTAAGAAAAACCTTCAAAGAACGTTC
>CANNRM010000066.1 GCA_947508155.1 Rickettsiales bacterium
AATCCAGAACAGCCTCCGCTTTTGATGCCAATTCTAAGCCCCAACGACGGCTTCTCTCTTTTTTCAAGAAGATGCCTCGCATGCATCAATGCATTAGATGTTATTGTGATAGGGATTTGAGGACTCATGCTAACTGCTTACTTTTATAATCTGATATCGCAGCTTTCACAGCTTCTTCTGCAAGCATAGAACAATGAATTTTTACAGGAGGAAGAGATAAATATTCTGCTATTTCTGTGTTTTTGATTGCTGACGCTTCATCCACATTCTTACCCTTAATCCATTCAGTCACAAGTGAACTAGAAGCAATGGCCGAACCACATCCAAAAGTTTTGAATTTAGCGTCACGTATTATACCAGCATCATCTACTTGAATTTGCAACTTCATAACATCTCCGCATGCTGGCGCCCCAACAATGCCTGTTCCAACTTGTACGTTACTTTTATCCATGGAACCAACGTTGCGTGGATTTTCGTAATGATCTATAACTTTTTCACTATATGCCATGATATTTCCATCATTTTATTATTTACATTACGTAAGTATAGCATAGTTATTCCAATAATACAAAAAAGGATTTTAAATATTCTCTTGACTTATTCGCACTATTGTACTATCATGCTAGCACAACAAGACAAAATGGATATCGATATGAAAGATAAAATCACAGATTTATATGATGCATTGCTTGAATTAAAAACACGTGATGAGGCATATAATTTCCTAAAAGATTTACTAACGCCACAAGAAGAGCATGCTTTACAAGAAAGGTGGAAAGTATGTCAATTACTGCATTGCGGCGAGTTTTCATATAGGGATATACATAGCATCACAGGCGCTAGCCTTGCCACAATTGGCAGAGTAGCAAGATTTTTAAAAACAGAAAATTATCAAGGTTATAAAACAATTTTAAAAAGGATAGAAGAAAATGAGAAATAATATACAAAATGAGATTGCCACATCGGCCTTTAGCCTCCTCGCAATGACGATTTTAGCGGTAGCCCTAACATTTTCTAGCAATGCATTTGCTGCAAAAATACTTATCAGCAAAACTGTGGACCACCCTGCTCTTGATGCCACAACAAAAGGTATTGTAGAAGGTCTTGCACAAGCTGGCTATGAGAATGGCAAGGGATCAGAAATTCGCGTTGAATCTGCTCAAGGCAATGCTGGCCTTGCTTCTCAAATTGCTAGCAAATTCGTATCGCAAGATCCTGATATTGTAATTGGAGTTGGAACGGTTTCTGCTCAGAGTTTTATTAAATACGCAACTAGTAGACGTGTAAAAATGGTATTTAGTACAGTTACAGATCCACTAGGTGCTAGTTTGGTAAAATCTCTGGACAAGCCTGGTAACAATATTTCTGGTGTGTCAAATTTTGTGCCATTAGAGCCACAATTGAAGCTATTTAAAAAGATGCAACCTAGTTTGAAAAAGCTTGGGATTCTTTATAATCCCGCTGAGTTGAATTCTATCAGTATCGTAAAAAAACTGGAGATATTATGCCCACAATTAGGCCTGATACTTGTGAAACAAACTATAGCCAAAACATCCGATGCTGCCCAAAATACTGCGAAACTTGTAAGTGATGTGGATGCAATATTTATCAGCAATGATAATACTGCGCTCAGTGCTTTGCAAACCGTTATTGCTATTAGTAATAAATCTAGCATCCCTGTATATGTGAGTGATACTGACGCGGTGAAACTTGGTGCTAAAGCCGCACTTGGGCCAGATCAATATGAAGTCGGCCTGCAAACCGTACGTGTGTTGAAAGGAGGCGATATTAATGGGATGAAGGTTGAGTTTCCCGATAAGACAGATTTAGTTGTGGGAAAGTAAGGTAAGAAGCAACAAACAGCGTCATTGCGAGCGACGCTCGTCGCGTGGCAATCTCCCTATTATTAAAATGAGATTGCCACGTCGCCTACAGCTCCTCGCAATGACGCTTGTTAGCACGCTAAACATTAGGATAAATTATATGAGCATATTAGAATTAATCACAAGCCTAGAAATGGGAATGATCTATGGCATCGTAGCCATAGGCATATATTTCACATTTCGTATCATAGACTTTCCAGACCTAACCTGCGATGGAAGCTTCGTGCTAGGAGCCGCTACATCTGCAATATTGATCAAGGAAGGCTATAATCCCTATCTCACGCTCATGGTAAGCATAGTTGCAGGTATGATTGCTGGACTTACTACCAGCATTTTAAATATCAGATTCAAAATATCAAATTTGTTATCCGGAATTATTGTCGCATTTATGCTTTATTCTATCAATCTTAGGGTGATGAAAAATGTACCTAATATTGCACTCATAGATAATGATACTATTTTTACTGGATCAAATAGCCTACTTACTCTTGTATTTATTGCCACTATCATATGGATCATATCTGCATATCTTCTAACAACTGATCGTGGCCTTGCATTGCGGATTATCGGACAAAATAAGAGGCTTGCGCTTAATTCTGGTGTCAATGTATCAGCAATGACCATTATGTGTTTGATGTTTAGTAATGCACTCATCAGTTTAGCAGGCGGCATCTTTGCGCAGGCACAAGGTTTTGCTGATATATCAAGTGGAGCCGGAACTGTTTTAATAGGCTTTGCTGCTGTTATTATTGGCGAAAAATTACTACCATTTCGTAGTATAGTGTCTAGCGTACTTGCATGTATAATTGGATCAATAATATATAGAATTTTAGTGGCATTTGCTTTGCGTAGTGACTGGCTTGGTCTTGAAACACAGGATTTGAACCTCATCACCAGCATCATGATTGTAGGCATTATGATTGCACCAAATTGGAGGAAAAAATCATGTTAAATTTGCAAAATATTAGCGTTACTTTTGGACGTGGAACAAATCTTGAAAGATGCATATTTGATGGATTAAATTTGTATGTTGCCAATGGAGAGTTTTTAACAATTATTGGTGGAAATGGAGCTGGAAAATCTACGCTATTTAATGTGATTTCTGGATATATAATGCCTGATAAAGGGACTATCATAATTGACAATACAGATGTTACAGATATAGCACAAATTGATAGAGCCGCTTTAATTGCAAAGGTAATGCAGGATCCGCGTATTGGCACAATCGAGAACATGACAATTGAGGAGAATTTGAGCTTTGCTTATATGCGCGATAAAAAACGTGGGTTTGCTTTACATGATTCTGTTTCGCGGCGCGAATTGTTTTGTGAAAAACTAAAAATGTTAGATATGGGTCTGGAAAATAAATTAGATGAATTGGTTTGCAATTTATCTGGTGGACAGAGGCAAGCATTGAGTATGATTATGGCGATTATCGCCGATTTTAAGATCCTTCTTTTGGATGAGATTACGGCTGCACTTGATCCTAAAACTGCAGAGACTGTAATGAAATTAGCAGCGAAGATTGCGCGTGAGGAAAAACGTACAACCATTATGATTACGCATAATATGCAGCATGCAACGGAATATAGCGATAGGATTGTTGTGCTGTCTAATGGAAAGGTGAAGCAGGAGTTTAGCGGCGATGTGAAAGTGGGTATGCTGATGGAGAGTATGTTATAGCAATATAACCCTACTATTCGTAGTCCTTGCAGCTATATCATCCAACGCATCTGGAATTTGGTCGAAGCTATATTTTTTATCAGCCACCTCTGGGAAAACTTTAGCTGCTATAAGTGTACAAATTTCCATTACACTCATCATAAGCTCTGGTTTATCCTGTTTATACCAATTCAGCCTTGGTGTTGCTAAAAATATTCCTCTATTTATTAGTAATGCCGGATCTATTGGCAAGGCTCTGCCAGATGCATTTCCCGCACTCACAGCAAGACCGAAATTAGTTAGGCATTTCAGAGATTTTTTGAGCATATCTCCGCCAATGAAGTCATAGACTACATGTACGCCTTTGCGTTTTGTAAGATCATCAACACCTTTAACAAAATCATCTTTAGCATAATTAAAAACTTCCATCGCTTTTAAATCTTGAACGATTTGCTTCTTCTCATCTGATCCAACCGTTGCTATAACATTAACTTTATATTCTCTTGCAAGACGCATCATTAAGCGCCCTACATTGCTGGCAGCGCCATGTATCATAATCGTCATTCCCTCCCTTAAAAAGAAAGTTCTTTTCATAAGGAAATGAGCGGTCATTCCTTTCACAAGGTTCAAAGCAGCCGCTTCATCTGTTATAATATCTGGTATTGGAAAAAGGTGAGAGGCTTTTATCACTCGATATTCAGAGTAAGCACCACCTGAAACCGTTGCATATCCAACTTTTTGTCCTATAGTAAAATTAGACGTATTTTTGCCCTTCTGCTCTATAATACCAACAGCTTCAATGCCTGGAATGAAAGGGTCTTTGAGTGGATGTCCACGAAGAAGGTCATATTCAGCAAAATTCACTCCGATTGCTGTATGTTTTATAAGAACTTCGTCATCTTTTGGAATTGGGATAGAAACTGCAATTTGCTCCAAGACATTCTTATTATCTAACGATTTGATTTGAAAAATTTTTTGCATATTTGCATGTTAGCCTGTATGGCATATATATGTCAATTTAAGATTAAAATCCCAGAGGAACAATTTTATCACTTGATGTAATTGCAATGGCCTTAAAAAGCTCACCCATTTGGTCTATACCAACAAGCCTATTATATTGATTATGTAATATATCGAACATATCAGGATTTTTGTGCACAAGAGCCTTAAATCTTATATCTATGCCACATTTCATTAAAAGCCGTCTTTGCGAAATAGAGCCATATGTTTGCACTTTGTTTAATGAACATGCATTTTTTAACGCCCAAAAATCTACATGGGAAGATAAATCAGCCGCACCTATTTCTGATAAAATAGGTACATATCTATGCTTTTTCACCGCCTGTAAAGTTTGTGTATATTGATAATTTTTGCGGAACTTAGATACAATATCATATCCATAATCGATAATTAGAGCCGCACCTTTGTTAATCTCGATATGCTCTGATATAGCTTTGATTATTTTTATCGACTCAGGAGATTCCTCTAGAACAGCACCATCACCCGCATTCTTATGTTCAAAAAGAAGCTGCTGCTCTAAAATTTTCTTAATTCCTCTAGTATCAAATGCTAAATTACCGCTTCCCGGATCAACTACT
>CANNRM010000067.1 GCA_947508155.1 Rickettsiales bacterium
TGGCAGAATTATTTGTTTTGGATTGCTCTGTGTCGGTGGCATGGTTTTTTGAAGATGAAGAATGTATATATTCTGCCAAAATATTAGAGAAGTTAGAAAAGAGTAGAGCTTTAGTGCCATTTTTATGGAATTTAGAAGTGATTAATGCTATCAATATCGCAGAAAAACGATCCCGAATTGACCGTGCTAAGGCTGCATCTTTTTTAGATAGACTTAATGCGCTTGAGATTATTCCATCTGTTTTTAGTCCATCTAGAGAAGAGTTGTTGCTTGCATCCCGTTCTTATGATCTAACATCTTATGATGCATTATATCTTATGCTTGCAATACATGAACGCATCCCCCTGGCAACAAAAGATAAGGCTTTGATAAGGGCATGTGATATAGTTGGTGTGGAAGTTTTGAAATGATCAAATTACATTACCCTAAATTTTGGCAAAGCAAGAATATCCTTGCATATCTGTTATTGCCGTTTGGGTATATATATCTCTTTCTTGGGGTAATTCGGAAACTCCTGGCTAAGCCTATAAAATTCAAAGCGCGTACTATATGTATTGGTAATGCGACAGTAGGTGGTACGGGTAAAACACAACTAGTTATTAAGCTTGCTCAGGAACTGACCAAATGTAATGTAGATTTCATTATTCTATCCAAAGGATATGGTGGCAAAAATAGCCATTATTCATTGGTCACAAGCACTTCATCGCCATATGATGTTGGAGATGAGGCGTTGGAATTGTGTGAATATGGTAGGACCTTTGCTGTCCCCAAAATTGTATATGCTGCCGAGATTATCGAGAAATATAAGCCTGATATTGTGCTTATTGATGATGGTATGCAGAATCCTAATTTCATCAAAGATTTCGTGATTATGACTGTGGATGGGAGTAGAGGGTTTGGTAATGAGTTGCCTATTCCTGCTGGCCCTATGCGCTCTAGAATTGAGGATATTAAGGCTGATGCTATTGTTGTGGTTGGTGGCGTGGTAGTGAAGAATAACGTCATCCCCGTAGAGAATAATGTAATCCCCGCGAAGGCGGGGATCCAGTCATATAAATCTCTAGATTCCCGCCTTCGTGGGAATGACAATATGACATTCCATGCTACGATCAAACCTGTTCGCGCGCCATCCAAGCTTAAATATTACGCATTTGCGGGCATAGGTAATCCTGATAAGTTTTTTGATACTTTACGCAACGCAGGTGCTGATGTGGTAGAAACTCAGAGCTTCCCTGATCATTATAGTTACACCAAATCTGATATATTGGAGCTAATAGAAGATGCAAAATCCAAGGGTTTGAGGCTAATTACAACTCGGAAGGATTATGTAAAAATCCGTCATGTTTTTTATGAACAGAAGTTGGATTTGCGAGAGCTTGCGGCGGAGATGGTGGAAGGTCCAGAGAAGAGCTGTGTTACACCTGAGTTGCAGATAGATTATCTTGAAATTGATCTTGAGGTCGATAGAATTAAGGGATTGGTGGATAAAATTATTGCGTTATAAGTAACAATTCACCTCCATATTATGTCACCCCCGCGAAGGCGGGGGCCCAGTTAAATAATTTTGCGTTAGAGAAGAAATAAATTGCTATATTTTTCAAACAAATATAGCCACAAGTATTATATAAACTGGATCCCCGCCTGCGCGGGGGTTACGCTGTGTGTGGTGAATTAATACTAAGCAACTTGGTGTTTGCCAAGAACTTCCGCAAGTTTGCTGATTGCATCGGCTGTGGTAATATTTTCAAGTACCGCAAGCTCTCCTGCTAGTCTATTGATAGCAGATTCGTAAATAGTGCGTTCGCTATAGGAGCGATCAGTGTTTGAATCTCTATGGAGATCACGAATAACTTCTGCGACAGCTGTTATATCGCCAGAATTGATTTTAGATTCATATTCTTGAGCGCGTCTATTCCACATTTTGTTTGTGATTTTAGATGCTTTACTCTGAAGTACTTTGTAGATTTTTACAACCGAATCTTTGCTTACAAGTGCTCTAAGACCAGTTGCTATAGCGCGTTTTACTGGAACACGTAGAACCATTTTGTCCTGTGGAAAAGAAACCACATATACTTGAATTGATATCCCGGCGATCGACTCAGTTTCAACTTCAATAACCTCACCAACGCCATGCGCTGGGTAGACTACCCTATCTCCAACTTTAAATTCCGTAGCCATGGATTCCGTAATATGCGACGACATACAAGCCTCCAATAATGCAGTAAATTCAGGCACATGCCTGCTTGATGCCATTGTACCACAAAATTAATCATTTGTAAAACTACAAATCATTTTTTATTGCAATTACCTTGTGTTTATGGCTATGATACTGATAGTAACGTATATATAAAACAGGTTGTTCATATGTCTAGTGAAAGTGATGATTCAAATGCTCCTAAAATGCAAGATGCTGCTGCAGAAGCACAAAAACGGCGCGAGGAAGAAGAGAGGCGTAGGCAAGAGGATGCTAATCCTCCTGAAGGTCAAGGTGGAGCATCACAGGCTGGGGCTCCTGGGAAAGATGGAGATCCTGGGAAAGATGGAGCTCCTGGGAAAGATGGTGCTCCAGCTCCAGCACCAGAGAAGAAAAAACCTTGGTATAGAACTGCTTTTGGACAATTTACTATGGCAGTTGCTTTTGTTGTGACTTTACCATATAGCGCTATAGCCGCTGCCGCTGCCGCTGTAGTTGCTACGACAGGATATCTTGCGTATAAAGCAGGACAAGGCATAAAAAACGCATTTACGAAAAAAAAGGGGCAGGCAGAAATTACTCCTCGTTCGGAAGGGAATAGTGCCTATGCTAGAGACCCTGAGCCTGAGCATCATGCGGAGCAAGAGCAGCATCAACAGGAGCATGCTCAAGTACGCGCAACAAGTCCTGTGGTTGATAATATAAGAAAGCAAAGTAGTACGCAGGATAGTTTTAGCGAGACACCACGCGCTACGCCGCCTAATCCTAACAGGCAGAGTCAGCGTGGACGCGAGAGCTCGGTTTAAAACGTAAGCTTTCAGCCGAGTAGCATCATCCCCGCTCAGGCGGGGATCCAGTTGATATAATGCTTATGACTATATTTTTGAAAAATATAGTCATTTTTATTGTGTCGCTAACGCGAAATTATTTGACTGGGCCCCCGCCTGCGCGGGGGTGACGCAATATGGGGGTGATGTTTTTTAAGACCTTCCAAAAAGCCTTTCTACATCCTTGAGCTTCAGCTCAATATATGTAGGTCTTCCATGGTTGCATTGACCTGAGAAAGGTGTTGCTTCCATTTGACGTAACAAGTGATTCATTTCATGTACGGATAGCTTCTTACCAGCGCGTATTGAGTGATGACATGCATAAGTCTCAGTCACATGCTCGATAATCGATGTAAGAGCATGATCCTCGCCAATCTCGATTAGATTATCTGCAATATCATGTATTAGCTGACCGATATTTACATCGCCAATAACTTGTGGCACTTCATTCACAATAACAGATTTTTCACCGAAAATCTCAAATACAAGCCCCATTTTAGCAAGATCCTGCTTTTTATCGCGCAATGCATCTGCACGTTTTTCATCTGGGAGTTCAACTATTTCTGGAATCAAAATACGTTGCGTTGGAATCTCATGGGACGCTATTTGTTGTTTGATTTTTTCGTATGTTAAACGTTCATGCGCTGCATGTTGATCGGTTATGATGATACTATCTGGTGTTTGCGAGATGATGTATGTTTCGTGTAGCTGCGTATGAGCTGAACCCAACGGGAAGTTTTGGGAAAGTTCTACTGGTTCCTCTGTTTTGCTATGGGGAGCTGTATGAATTAGAGGGTTATAATATTGTGGCATACGACGATATTCATGCGGAGTGTTATCATGGAAGCCGTCATTGCGAGGAGCCCCCTGTGGCGACGTGGCAATCTCCCTATTATTAAAGTGAGATTGCCACGTCGGACTTTGTCCTCCTCGCAATGACGCCTCACTTACAAAGGAGCCTAACATAGCCTCGCTTGTTGTATCTGAAACCTTATGGCTTGTTCTGCCTAGAGCCTCTCTAATGCTTGAAATCAAAAGCCCGCGCATCAATTGCGCATCCCTGAATCTCACTTCGGTTTTCGCTGGATGCACATTCACATCAACAAAATGCGGATTCGTGGTAATAAAAATAGCTGCAACAGGAAACCGATCGCGTGCGAGATAATCTTGATATGCTACCTTCAAAGCAGAAGCGATGAGTTTATCCTTTACGGGCCTGTTATTGATAAATAGATATTGATCCTCTGATGTTGCGCGATTATAAGTCGGCAGACTTACGAACCCACGGATAATTATATCTTCTCGTTCTGCATCAAGATTTGCACAATTGCGCATGAAGTCTTCGCCTAGGATTTCAGAGATACGGGAGATTGTTGAAGCATCGTCATTGCGAGGAGCCAAAGGCGACGTGGCAATCTCATTTTTATTATAGGGAGATTGCCACGTCGAGCTATGCTCTCCTCGCAATGACGCTATATCACTTCCCCTTAATTTCAATACCACTTTCTCATTATGCGTCAAACTAAATGCGCAATAAGGATGAGCCATAGCAATTTTTTTGACTATATCTAAACAAGCGGAATATTCTGATCTATCACTCCGAAGGAATTTGAGTCGCGCTGGGGTTGCGAAGAACAAATCTCTTATACTTACTTCTGTGCCACCATTATGTGATGCCTGACGCACATCGGCAACAATACCACCTTCTACAGCAATAACAAAACCTGATTCTGAATTGGCTTTTTTGCTTGTAATGTGCATACGCGAAACGGACCCAATAGATGGCAGAGCCTCTCCGCGAAATCCAAAACTGGATATATTCATGATATCATCTTCATTAAGCTTTGAAGTGGTATGTCTTTGAATTGCAATTGCAAGATCATCTTTGGAGATTCCGCATCCATTATCAGATACAATGATCAGGTTTTTGCCTGCTTGTTCTAATGTAATATCGATTTTTGTTGCGCCAGCATCTAGGGCGTTTTCAACAAGTTCTTTCACGACGGAAGCGGGGCGTTCAACAACTTCTCCCGCTGCTATACGGTTGATTGTTGTTTCAGATAA
>CANNRM010000068.1 GCA_947508155.1 Rickettsiales bacterium
CTTTTTGGATGAAATCGATTTTATAATTCTTGTCATTTATCGCGACTATAGCATTATTACCCAACATTGTTAGGTAGTTTGATGGTATGTCGAATTTCACAGTAAATGCCGATGAATCATAGAATGTAACCACGGTGTCACCAGCTTTGGCGCGTGAACCTACCGGCGCTACTGCGCTGCCAACTATGCCATCAAATGGAGCGACAAAAACTATCTTATCGTAATTGATTTTGGCAGCTACCAATGCACCACGTGCGGTGCTAAGAGATATGAATTTATCCTCCACAGTCTGGCGTGAGGCAGCTTTGGATTCGAATAATGAGATCTGACGATTATATTGATCAGATGCAATTTGTACGGTTTTTGCAGCAGAAAGATACGCCTCTTCTATGGGGTCATTTTGGATCCGCGCGATTATCTCTCCAGCTTTAAGATTTGAACCAGCGGGGGCGATATATGACACTGTTCCTTCCATACCAGCATTTGCCGTGAAAAGCTTTTGCGCTTGAACCATGCCAAGTAGGCGAGTTGTTTTTAGAATGGATCCTTTTGTCACTTTATGAGCTTCAACAACCTTTGTTTGAGGGTGGTATCCGTGCCCTAATAAGAATTTGGATGCTATCATTGCCACGAGCAATATTACGCCAATGATTATTTGGTATAGGAGGCGAATGGAGCGAAACTTACGCCATATTTTCATGGCATAGGATTGCAGGAGTGATAATTTTGTTTTTATGTAGGTTTGCATCTTTGTTTGTTTTTATGGTTGTTATTGCGTGGTATCAAGCGTCATTGCGAGATTTAAATTGTCATTCCCGCGCAGGCGGGAATCTAGTTCTTTATATTATCTGGATCCCCGCCTGCGCGGGGATGACACTACTAATACCAATGTTCACTCCACACACAAATACTTCGTATTCAAATACTCATATATCCCTAGATGCCCGCCTTCAACGCCAAATCCAGACGCCTTCCTTCCTGCAAATTCACCTTTGTAATTTGAAACGATCGCAGTATTAACGCCAACCATACCAAAATCTAAACTAGAAGACAAGTAATCAATGGTTTTTTGATCTCTAGAGAATATGTAAGATGCAAGACCATATTCTGTGTTATTCGCGCGTTCTATTGCTTCATCCAGTTCATTAAATCTATAGCATGCAAGAACCGGAGCGAAGATTTCTTCTTGAAAAATATCCATATCATCGCTGCAATGAATTATCACAGTTGGGTTGAACAAAGTTCCGCCTGCAACAGTGCCTCCGCATAATATTTTTGCGCCCTTATTAGTTGCGTCCTTTATGAGGCGTAATGCCTTATCAACCGCCTTTTGGTTGATAAGTGGCCCAATATCTACACCAGTCCTTATTTCGGCGAATTTTGTGGCCAATATGCCTGTTACTTGGTCATATATATCGCTATGTATAAATATACGATTTGGTGATGTGCAAGCCTGTGATGAGCTGCGGATTTTTCCAGGTATTAGGCATTTTACCATATGTTCAATATCAGTATCCGCGCATATTATAAATGGGGCATTCCCGCCAAGTTCTAATGATATACGTTTTAACGTGGAGCCAGATTGTTCATATAAAAGTTTGCCAATGGCAGTGGATCCTGTGAAGCTGATCTTGCGGACTCTAAAATCATCGCATAGAGTTTTACCAATAGTTTTGCTATCACCTGTAACAATATTGATTACACCATCAGGAAAGCCAGATTTTTTAGCGAGATATTCAAGTGCCAATGCGGATAAGGGCGTCAGTTCGGATGGTTTGAGGATTATTACGCATCCTGCAGCAAGGGCAGGGGCAATTTTGCGTGTTATCATGGCATTTGGGAAGTTCCATGGTGTAATGGCAGCGACGACTCCAACTGGTTCGTAATCTGTGATGATTTTTTGACCTGGTTTGGACCCTGTTGTTTCTTCGCGACGAGGTTTGATTGCTTCGCTTGCAAACCAGCTTACAAATGATGCTCCATAAGCGATTTCAGATTTTGCATCGGAGATGACTTTGCCATTTTCCAATGTGATGATTTCAGCAAGTTCATCGGTATTTTCTAAAATGAGTTCATGCCATTTAGAGAGTAACGCAGCGCGTGTTTTTGGGGATGTTTTGCTCCAGGATTTTTGAGCATCTACAGCTTTATCAATTATTTTAATGAGAGATTCATGTGATATGTTGATTACATGCCCAACAATTTGTTGATTTGTTGGGCTAGTAACCGAAAATGTTTCCGATGAATGTGGTAGGTTGATTTGTGAAAATATAGACATGTGTCCTCAAATTAAACCATCAACATTCCACCATTAATATGCAATGTTTGACCAGTGATGTAACTCGCTGCATCGCTCGCAAGGAATGCAACTGCATGGGCGATATCTTCTGGATTCCCCATGGCTTTACTAGGTATACGACTTAGTATAGCTTCTTTTTGTGCATCATTTAATTTATTTGTCATATCTGATACTATAAAACCTGGTGCTACAGTATTAATTGTGACATTTCTTGATGCCACTTCCATAGCCATAGATTTTGTCATGCCGATCAGACCAGCCTTGGATGCGCAGTAATTTGCTTGTCCAGGATTGCCAGACACGGCTACAACTGAGGAGATGTTAATAATACGTCCATATCTTTCACGCATCATTTTTTGAATTGCAGTTCTGTTGAGCACAAAACTAGCTTTCAGGTTGATTTGTAGAACTTCGTCAAATGATTCATTGGACATTTTGATACATAGCATATCCTTTGTGATGCCAGCATTGCAGACTAAAATATCGAGTTTTTCAATTTCCTCAACCATTTTCTGACAATCTGCTGCGTCATGTAGGTCGCATGCTCTTACTGTAACGTTAGTTTTAAGCTCTGCTTCAAGTGTTTTTAATTTTTCCGCGTTAGTGCCGCTAATAATAACGTGAGCACCAAGTGCATGTAGTTGTTTTGCACATGCTCCACCAAGAGCACCTGATGCGCCTGTTACTAGAGCTGTTTTTCCTGTTAGATTTATCATGGCTTTTCCTTTTTTAGGATTTTTATATTTCGTCATCCTCGGAAATGTTAGCATTTTCGGGGATCTGTGGTATATCTCGTCATCCCGGACTTGATCCGGGATCTAGCTCTTTAATAAAATTTCACTTTGTATAAGAACTGGGCCCCGTGTCAAGCACAGGGTGACGGTAACATATTAAGCATCCAGCATAGCTTCCGTCTCTTCCACGCTCGCTTCAAACACAGCGGCGCCAGCTTTCGAAGAATGCTCGCGAATTTTCTTTTCGATTTCATCAGCAACAGCAGGGTTTGCAACTAAATATTCCTTGGAATTCTCTCTGCCTTGTCCAATTCTAGTGCTGTTATATGAGAACCAAGCACCAGATTTTTCGATTAGATCAAGTTTCACACCAATATCCAAAATTTCACCAACTTTAGAAATACCTGAGCCATACATAATGTCAAAATCTACCACTTTGAACGGAGGTGAAACTTTGTTTTTCACAACTTTTACGCGTGTTTGATTTCCAGTTACTTCTTCTTTCTCTTTAATAGATCCGACGCGTCGGATATCAAGTCTTACAGACGCATAGAATTTTAATGCATTCCCACCAGTTGTAGTTTCGGGGCTACCAAACATTACTCCAATTTTCATACGAATTTGGTTGATGAAAATAATGATGCAATTTGTACGGGAAATAGAAGCTGTAAGCTTACGAAGTGCTTGGCTCATAAGCCTTGCTTGCAGACCCATATGTGAATCACCCATTTCGCCTTCTATTTCTGCTTTTGGTACCAATGCCGCCACTGAGTCAATAACAAGCATGTCAATAGCGCCTGAACGCACGAGAGTATCAGCGATTTCAAGAGCTTGTTCGCCATTATCTGGTTGAGAAATGATAAGATCATTGATATTCACACCAAGTTTTTTGGCGTAAGCGGGGTCAAGAGCATGCTCAGCATCGATAAAGGCGCATGTGCCGCCCTTTTTCTGAGCTTCTGCAATAGCATGCAATGTTAGAGTTGTTTTACCAGAGCTTTCAGGGCCAAAAATTTCAATGATACGACCCTTTGGAAGGCCGCCAATTCCTAGAGCTATATCCAGCCCAATTGAACCTGTAGAGGATGCGTCAATATCAACCGCAGGGCGTTGACCAAGCTTCATTACAGAGCCTTTTCCCCAGCTTTTTTCAATTTGGCCAAGAGCGGCTGCAAGTGCTTGTTCTCTGTTATTACTCATGTTTTTTTCTCCAACTATGTTTATTACTTAGAGTATAAACATAGTCAGAGTTAATAAGAAAATCCAGTAGATAATTCAGAATTTTTAGAAAAAGATAAAAAGGCATCCAGGATATTTGTCGAGAATAAGAAATATCCTGGATTGGTGGGGGTTTTATTCCATTTCAAAATCTTCGTCTGATGCTGTTGGCGCAGAGTTGCCCATAGTCTCTACAGTCTCAGCGATCGTCGCAGTAGGTGCTGGCAGAACTGGCGCTACTTCCTCCTCTGTTTGTTCGGCAGCCATTGTTTTAGCGATTTCTTCTAGGTCAGTCTCTGCTGGCTTAGCAACTTCGTCATCTGCAACCACAGGAGCTGCTGGTTCTGTTGTTTTGGTAGTGTCACTTTGAGCGTCATCGTTGTCTTCGGCAGCCTCTGATGCTACATCATCAGCTTCATTAGCATGGCTGTCGCTGTCAGAGCTATCATCATCTGCATTCACTGCAGGTGCAGCAATCGTAAAGTCTAATGCTGGCACCTTTATTCCAACATTTTTCGCGGCTGCGTTGAGATCGTCATGTGCTTTTCTAACAGGCGCTTGAGCAGATGCAATTTCGTTGTCATGGTGGTTGGTGCATTCTGCTATTTTGATTTCTGTCTCTTTCTCAAGTTGTTTGAATTTTTGAGCAAATGCCTCGTTTGTTCTACTCTTAGTTTTTTCATATGTATCATACATTGCTTTGAGATCATCTTTTTCAGCAGCGGTAATTTGTGCTATTGTTTCTCTCAGAGCTTTCTGCAGAGGTGCTACAACGTCTTCGTCATGTGTGCTTAAGTCGTTGGATGCATCAGCTGCAGCCCTCTCGATTGCC
>CANNRM010000069.1 GCA_947508155.1 Rickettsiales bacterium
GAGCTGGCATAAATTTCACCTATATCCTCGTCTTTCAGGCCATGTTTTGCTTCTTCGGCTTGAGATATTCCGTGAGAATTGAGCTCGATGTCTTTTGATCCCATAATAAGGCCACGTTTATTCCAGTCAGTTTCGCCGTGACGGATAAAATAAAATGATTTAAGTGGTATGGTCATTTTGGATTAACTCGCGCGTTTTAATGATACACAACTCGCCAAGTAATCATCTACAGCTTCATGAAAACATTTGATCAAATTTTTTGCATCAGTAGCTTCGTAATTTACTAAGTCTCTAATAAATTCTAATTTACCATAAAATACTTCGTCTGATTCATCAAAATTGACAGACCCAAAATATCCACGATATTCCATTAAATTTGTCATAATATTTTTCCTATGTGAGTTTTGCAATGATTTGTTGCAACATATAATTTTTAACAAAACGCCTCATTCTTGCTATTAAAGATTAATACTCCTATCCCTATCAACGGCCTGTTCATCGCTATTTCCATATAATTTTCTTCCACAAATTACTACAAACATTAATCCGCCAATAATAGCTACGAATCCTCCAAGACCCATAATTCCCATGCTAATTTTTGCATCCATGGAAAGGACCATATCTGGATTTTTGCGCAGCACGCCATATCCACCGGACCAAGCGAGACCACCAATGTGCATCATCTGTCCAAGGGCATAAGTTATAACTTGAATTCGTGCCCATTTTAAATCAGCATCTATAATATAATAAATCATTGTCATAACAGCGATGCTTATTCCAACAATTGACCCATGATAATGCGCTGGAATAGTAACATTTATTTCGGAAATAAGAATCGCTATGATGCCACCAGCGGTGAAAAGCAGCAGTGAAAAATTGATGCCAAATAGCCATTTCGATTCTGCTTCAGAATAAACAATTTCAGCAATTACAACACATATCATACATGCCGCTGCAAACCCGCCAGCATATCTCATATGATCCGTGCAAAAACTAATAAATTCTGCGCTATCTATGTTATATATCAAATGCACAGGTAAAAGAGGTGTAACGGCTAAAACATTTATCCACATCACAAGAATTTGTAATCTAGGGAATTTACGTGGTCCTAAAAGCATTAACAATATAACATACATGGTATGCATATACAGAAACTGCAATGCATGTCCGCCTGACCAAAAAAGCATCTCATAAAAGCCATGTAAATCCATTGGGTATATGATTTCAACATTTAGCTTATCATAGGATAGTATAAAGCAAATAGAGGAGATTAGGAAAATACATCCTCCAATAAAAGCTGCATATTCATCATGTGTACGTGGAACATGGCTGACTGACATAATGCTTATGATAAATATCACCGTCATGAATATGCTCAAGCCCATAACAAAGGAAATGTTATCCAGCATTGGAATGTAATTATTCATAACAGGGTCTCCGTACATTAATGGAGAAAGTGCAATTAAAATAATACCCGCGAAAGCGATTCTATAAATAATACGTGGTATGGAGAAATGTATGTTTTTTAGCCAGATAATTACAGACCCTGCTAGTAGCCATACAAGCACTGAGAGGTCTACATGTACTACTAACGCTGTTTTAAAGAATTCCTTGTTGGTGATAAGATTCGTGATGCCAGGGGTGCGTAGGAAGACTAGAATGATAGAATAAAGACCTGAGAGTCCCAGTGCGGCTACTCCTATTTTAGTCCAGATTAATGTTTGATTTGTTTGGGTGTGGTTCATTGCTATATTGATTCTAATGGTTTCCAATTTGGGCATATATCAAGCATTGCTTTTTGTAGATCTAAGATATCGTGTGTAATGACTTGCCAGACTATATCTTTGTCTAAACCTTCGAGATATTCGTGCACTAATATATTGCGAAACCCAACTATGTCACTCCATGGAATATGGGTATATTTATTTTTGATATTTTGAGGAATAAATTTTGTAGAGTCTGCAATAGTTTGTAAGTTTCTTAGAACGGCGTCCCAGCGCATTTTGTCTTTAACTAAACTATCAGAATTTTGATTGATAGTAAATTCACTAATGGCATGCAATGACTCCAATATGTGATAAACATATACCAAGTAATTGTTTTTCATAATGTTATAGCTTCTCTTAGAATTTGATCCTTCAAAGACCAATGCAAAGAAGTATCTGGTACCACATCTACTTTCCTGCCGAGTAATTTTTCTAACCTCCATCCAATACCACCGATAGAGAAGCCAGTATTTGGTTTCATATGCACTAAAAAATCTATATCACTATCTTCGTTATTGTCGCCCCGTGCTACAGATCCAAAAACTTTTATAGATTCAGCATTGCATGTTTCTGCAATCTTCAGAATATCTTTTTTATATTTTGTGCGTAATGTTTTAAGATCCATATCGTACACTCTTTTTATTTGTGTTTATGATAACATATTGCATATCTCTGATCAACAGCATTATCTTCAAATCCCAACTCAATTACTAGTGTTTCTTTCGGTAATATGTCAAAAATTATTTCTGGCCATTCAATAATGCAAATATTGCGGCCATTCATAGCATCTTCAATCCCTAGCTCGAAGATTTCCTCCCTGTTTTTGAGTCGATATAAATCATAATGAAATATATCATAACCATGAGCTTGATATATTTGCAACAGCTGAAAAGTGGGGCTAGTTACATTGGTATCTGTCCCTAATAAGGCGCTGATAATGTGTTTTGTGAGAAATGTTTTGCCAGCCCCCAAATCACCCTTCAGGGCAATGATACTGCCGGGTTGCAGTCTGTTAGAAATGCTTTGGGCTAATTCTATAGTCTGTTCAAAAGATGTGATGTTTTGTCTTGTCATATGGTGTTAAAGTGCTCGCATATTGTATTATAGTTGTATGTTTATATAAAAAATACACTGGCTAGTTGCATATTTTGCTTGAAAACATATATCAGTATAAGTTAAGTATATCATAATAATAGGAAAATAAAAGGAAAGAGAGATATACTTATGAGATGGAATGACACAGAACAACTTGCGAAAGCTCTAGAAGAAAATTATCCCGATGAAGATTTGGAATATCTAAATCTTAATGATGTGGAGGATTTAATCTTGGAATTATCTGATTTTGAAGATGATCCAGAAGATGTAACAGATAGGGCTCTTCAGCTTGCCAAAGAAGAATGGGCTCATCTTAGAGAGAAAGATGGTGATGATGAGTAACATCCTAAAACCCACCGATATAATGAATGATTATGATCTATTTTTGGTGGATATTTGGGGTGTGATTTATGAAGGTACATATGTGTATCCTGGCGTAGTAGAATCTTTAAGCATGATGGCTGCACAAAAAACATTATGTTTTGTGTCTAATTCTCCTAGATTAAAACCTGGTGTTAAAGAGCGTCTCAAGAGTTTTGGTATAGATGCTAACGAGGATATGATTTATTCGTCTGGGGCAGTGGCCGCCCTCATGATTGCTGAGAGTGCAAAATATTTAGGCATCAAAGATCCTGTAATATATGAATTAACCGATGATTATTTCAACGCGATTTATTCGAGCACTGGCTGGAATTTTACAGACGAACTTTCAAAAGCAAATATCCTGCTTGTTACTGCACAAATGAAAGAGGGTGATGATCTCACGCAGCATGATGCTATGATGGAGGAGGCTGCAAGGTTGGGTCTCACATGTATTTGTCCTAATCCTGATACGATTATTCCAGAGGGTAATTCCAAAACCTATTGTCCTGGTTTTATCGTCAAGAATTATAAGGGTAAATTGGTTTATACTGGGAAGCCGCATTCACATATCTTTGCTCCCATTTTAGAGAAATACAAACATATTCCGAAAGATAGAATCCTCATGATTGGGGATTCTGTGGATCTGGATATATTGGGTGCACAAAATGTGGGTATTAAATCGGCTCTTGTGCCGACTGGTAACGCCAAATTATTGCGTGAGAAATTAGGGCTGCAGGAGCATGAATTTACTTCGATTAGGAAGCATATTGAGGTGCAACCATCGATCTTTTTGGATTTGAGTTAGTTTCAAGTTTTCGCCTGTTCCTCTGCGACAATCAGCCGTACCATCAAAAACGCCACAGCAGTTGTAATTGCAAGCGCCAAAAATAACGTTGTGAATGCTAATATTCCATAGCCATGAATGCTTGCAATTATGTAGTTTACTATCGCTACTATAAAATAATAGAATGAGCCAAAAATTGCTCCCACAGAACCTGATATATGTTTATAATCCACTAGTGCGAAATGCAATATATGTGGTACTGCGAAAGTATGCCCAATGGAATGCATCATAGTAGGCAACACAACAACTAGCATGACTAAGAATCTACTGCTTGTAGCATTCAAAAAGAATGATCCAAAAAACATTACAGAGCATGCTGAAAGGCTTAAAATCACACCATATTTCATCACATCATAACTATTCCATTGGTTTCTTATAAAATATTTATTTACAAGGCCACCAACGAGGTTTGATGCAGCAACGCCGAAACCGAGTAATCCATATTCCGATGGTGTGAGCTTTAGATATTCAATAAAAATGAACGGCGCTTCTACGTAAAAACCTATCGTCATTCCGCTTACGCACCCTACTATCAAAGCATAAAGCATTACTTTCCTATCGGCTATTACTTTCGTGAAAACGCGCATATATGAAAATTCTCTTGCGCTTCCAATATGTCTGCTAGTTTCTGGCAAATAATATGCACATAATACTATGAGTACTACGCTTAAGATAGAAAGCAGTCCAAAATTTGCTGTCCATCCTATATATTCAACAATATATCCGCCCATAATGAGGCCTATGGATGGGATGAATGCAAGGCTGATGGCTACACTCGCATAGACGTTGGCGAGGCTAAATCCATCGAATGAATCGCGCGCCATAGCTTGGGATAACACAGACCCAACGCTAATTCCAAATGCTTGAATAAACCTGCATATTAGCAGCATGTATATATTGGTTGAAAGGCTGCACATGATGGATGCTATACAATATAGTGCGATTCCCATGAATACCAGAGGGCGGCGGCCAGTGAAGTCGGACAATCTGCCGATTATGAATA
>CANNRM010000070.1 GCA_947508155.1 Rickettsiales bacterium
CATTGGTAAATGTGTATGAGCTTATAGTATTTAATTGAGTTTGTAATTGTTGGGTCATAATATTTTTTGTACTATTATAGTATCTACGATTCTATATCCTAAGTGCTTCCGGCTCTATTTTTGTAGAAGTATAGTGCAGATAAGCTGCAAACAGCACATGCAATTATATAATATGCAGCAGATGTTACTATACCTGTTTTATAGAATAATAAGTGTAGTACTAAAGGTGTTGTTCCGCCAAATAAGCTTACAGCCGTGTTATAAGACAAAGACAAGGCAGTATTACGAATGTTCGTTGGATAAAACTCTGCCTGCAGGGCTGGTTCGGCTCCTATATACATAGCGGCTAGGATGGATAATATAATTTGTGCAATCCATATACCTTCATTACTACCATGAGCGAACATATCCATTATGCCGAATATTGATAGTATAATTAAAATGTTTAGAAATACATATATTTTTACTCTACCAAATTTGTCAGACAACCATCCAGAAAAAAGTGTTACAATAGCCATAATTACATAGGAAATATTGACCATGTAATTGACGGTACCTACTGGTATATCCTTTTCCATATGTAAGTAATTGATTAGATATATAGCTTGTAGGTAGAATATAACTGATCCTGTTGCGTTAATTAATATGGAGATCAGCATGTCAAACCAGTATTTTTTAAACACTATTTTCAAAGGTGATTTTACGATCCCATCATGCGTTTTGATGCTTGTAAACATAGGTGTTTCTTGCGTGTGGCGCTTAATGTAAAGACCTGCATACATCACGAATATGCCAAGCAAAAATGGAATTCTCCATCCCCAAGATTCAAAATCCTCTACAGATAATGACCATTGTGTCGCAGATGATACTAATGATCCAAGAAGTATTCCAACGCAGATGCTAGACATAGGAATGCTACCAACGAACCCGCGATGTTTTGCTGGTGTATGTTCGATAATGAAAGACATAGATCCAGTGAGGGCGCCGCCCATAGAAAGCCCTTGAAGCATTCTGGCAAGAACCATTAATATAGTAGCCATGACTCCTATTGTGTCATATGTTGGCAATAGGCCTATTAAGGCAGTAGGAATAGCCATGCACATAACTGAGGTGCTGAGAGCTGCTTTGCGTCCGAATTTGTCGCCAATAATGCCAAATACGATACCTCCGAGTGGTCTCATTAAATAACCTACTGCGAACACTGCGAATGTGTTTAGCATAGCAGCATTTATATCATCACTTGGAAAAAATTGTTTAGCCCATATGATTGCGAAATGTCCGAATAGAGTGTAGTCATACCATTCAAAAATTCCAGCTATGCCGCTACTGAAGACTAATTTTGTTTTATTCATTGCGTGTATTTACCCCTAGTTTTTTTATTTTTAGATTCAGACCATGCTATAAAGAGCGTGGTGGGGATAAGAATCGCAACTCCGTAAATAGTACTTTGGTTAGGCATTTCTCCGAATACAAGATATGCAGCAGTGGCTGATAAGGCCAGTTCGAAATATCTATATGGAGCAACAGCTGTAGCATCTACTAAACTAAATGCTTTCAGTAAGAAGAATAAAATCAAATTTGCGCTACATCCTAAAATAAACAATAGGCCTAATTGATGCATGCTTGGTTGGTGCCAATCGGCTAGTGCTGGCGCAAGAGCTAGTAGAGTTGTAACCATTGCTGAGTAAAAAAGCATACAAAGCATAGATTCTTTAACTACAAACTTTTTGTTTATTATGTCTAGTGACGCGAATGCAATTGCTGCAAATACAAATATTAAGGATTGGTAGTTGAAATCTGATTCATGAACATGCAGAGTTAACATTAGGCCTACAAAGCCTATTATTGTTGCTACCCAGCGTTGCCATATAATCTTTTCGTCTAGAAAAAAATATGCGAATACTAATACGAATAGTGGAACAGAAAAGCTGAGTGCAGTGGCTGTGCTTACTGGTACTACGCCTAATCCAAAAATCCATGATCCTATACCCAAGAATAACAATACTCCTCTAAAAATTTGGACAAAAGGGTGGTGTGTCTTGATTGTCTCTATACCATAATATAATATAAAAGGTATGAGAGTTATGAAGCTAAAAAAACACCTTAAAAAGGTAACTTGCATAGCACCTAAATTAGTGCCAGTATATTTTGCTATTATGTCGTTTAGAGCGCTGCTGGCAAGACTCAGAACAAACCAGCCAATTCCTATTGCGTAGATTTTCATGTTACTCATTATAAAATGCATCCTTTGTTGTATTTATAACACTCATGCAACATGCAAAAGCGCCGAAGATAATGTAAAGGATACATAATTTTATACAAACTGGCAACATATAAGTATATTCTGGATACTAGATTCTATTAAAATTCAATTTATTAAGGTACAAAATGAAAAAAATACTAAATGCGTTAGCAATCGTTTGTTTGTCAACAACAGCATTTTCTGGTGGAGCATTAGCTGCTAAATCTGGTGATGATTATGATAGCAATTATTACAAAGAAGAAGGTAGCATAATATTCAAAGTGCGTGGTTCTGGTATTTTTACTAAAGGAAGTATGAAAGGCTTGCCTGCTCCAACAAGCACAAAAGGCAAGGCGTCTCCTTCGAAAGTAGGTAATTTAGTATCCAATGGATATGGTGTTGATGGAAGCACTACAGTGTTTTTTGCAAAGAATATAGCGGCAGAATTGGGTCTAGGGCTACAATTATATAAAACATCATCAGGGGCTCTGGGTGCTATAGGAAATAATTATAGTAATAATCCTGTATCCGCAAAGAAAAAGAATATTTATGCTGTTCCAGCATCATTGATGTTGCAATATCATATAGCACCTTTCGGTGCGATTAGACCTTATGTAGGTGCGGGATATCAATATACATGGATGCTTTCTAAAGCTTCTCAATTCAGCCTTAATAGCGCTCACGGATACGCTTTGCAAGCGGGTGTAGATTTTGCTTTGAGTGATGATACATTGATTTCATTCGATGTGAAGCGTTATCAATTAGAGCCGAAAGTAAAGTTTAAGGATTCATTCCTTGGTGCTGGTAATGGTTTTACGTCGAAAGTGAAAATCAATCCGATTATTGTGTCACTAGGTATGGGTTGGAAGTTCTAATACCATTGTCCGAAATTAACCGCGCAGGTGAATTTTATCATGGTCTCGCTGTCCTCACGTATTAAGTATACGCTGCGGGAGCTTGCCATTCAAAATTCATCTGAGCAATTTAATTTGGGACATGGTATGATCATACTAATTTATCATTGTTCTATTTGTTTTTCGTCATCCTCGGATTTACGCAGTAAATTCGGGGATCTCGTGCAACGAAAGTAATATCGCTCGTATGTCATGAGATCCCCGAGCTTTGCTTCGCAGTCTCGAGGATGACGGATGCACTATTTTTCAATCTTTTTCAAAAAAATTAAATTAGGGTATTAGTGCTCAGCTAAACCTCATATATGTTCCTTCCATGGGCGCTCTGTCCATAAACGCACGGGAGGAACTATGCAATATAAAAACTACAATCTCAGTTTCGAAGTGAAATCACAGCAGGAAGATAATTTGCATGTTGCAGGTTATGCGAGTGTTTTTAATGTCGAAGATGGAGCTGGGGATATTGTTATGCCTGGGGCTTTTAAAGATGCTATTTTATCGAAGAAAATCAAACTTCTTTGGCAGCATAAACAAGAAGTTCCAATAGGTGTGATTGAGAAAATATATGAAGATGAAAAAGGTCTTTATATAGCGGCGACGATCAATGGCACAACCTTGGCTGGTAAAGATGCAAAATCTTTAATAGAGCAGGGTGCTGTCAATGGCTTTAGCATTGGATTTCTAGTCTTGGAATCTCATTTAAATGACAATGGAAATCAAGTTATCACAAAAGCGGATTTATGGGAAGTAAGTGTAGTTACTTTTCCATGTAATAGGCATGCTGTGATTGATGAAGTTAAAATAACAAAACAACAGGGGAATATTATGACAACAGAAGCAATTGATATGCAAACAATTATGACAAGACCAGATTTTTCAAGCGATGTAGCAATGGATAAAAAATTCGCTACATTTTTGCGTAGTGGGCATATGGATCTTGAGACAAAAGCTTTGACTACAAATGCGAATGAAGATGGTGGATTTATGTTGCGTCCTGATCTTGAGCAAAAGATTGTGACTGGTATAAAAGCTCGTTCTCCTATGCGTCAATTGGCATCTGTAGAAACAATTTCGACTAATGCTCTGGATATTCTTATTGAGCGCAATAGATTCGTTTCAAATTGGGTTGCAGATGCAGCTGTAAGAGCTGATACGGAAAATGCTCAAGTGACACAAAAACGTATTTCAGTTCATGAGCTTTATGC
This sequence comes from Rickettsiales bacterium, assembly GCA_947508155.1. Classification (GTDB taxonomy): domain Bacteria; phylum Pseudomonadota; class Alphaproteobacteria; order Rickettsiales; family Rickettsiaceae; genus CANNRM01. Next base: position 4,359 of record CANNRM010000070.1, read on the forward strand.
TCAACCAAAGGCAACACAGAGATTGCTAGATGATGGTGCAATTAATATTGAAAATTGGATTTCAGAGAGGTTGGAGGATAGTTTTGCTCGTCTTGAAAATACTAGTTTTATTTCTGGTGATGGGGATAATAAACCAACTGGTATCTTGCATTATGGAAATGATGTTATAAGAAGAATTGATGTGGCAGATGCTGGTGCAATTACAATAGCGGATATTCAGGGATTGATGAATTCATTGGATGAATATTATTTGCCAAATGCAAGCTTCTTGATGCATCGTACAACACTAGCTCAGATACAGAATTTGCGTGATGATAATGGTCGTTTTTTATGGCAAGCATCATTGAGTGAAAAAGCTCCTGGTACATTATTTGGAATTCCCGTTATATGCAGTTCTGATATGCCAGATTTCCGTGCTGATAATTTGGGTGTGATTTTGGGTGATTTCAAAGCTGGATATAAGATTGTGGATAGAGTGGGGATTCATTCCATGAGAGATCAATATACAGAGAAGCCATTTGTGAAGTTTTATACTGTGAAAAGAGTTGGTGGTGATGTTGTGGATGCGGGTGCGATTAGAGTTCTGAAGGTTTAGTCTTGACGTCATTGCGAGGAGGACAAAGTCCGACGTGGCAATCTCGCTTTAATAATAGGGAGATTGCCACGTCGCTTCGCTCC
>CANNRM010000071.1 GCA_947508155.1 Rickettsiales bacterium
AATCCTTGCCGTTAAATTCATGATTCCCATGCAAAGATGGGTGAGAGATAGCTTCTTCAAGAAGCATCGGATCTCTAAAATTATAGTTGATAATTTGTTGTAACTTCGTAAGCATTTTATTCTATAGTCTTTTAAGTTGCGTTATAATACTAGGCGCGAGGAACGACTTGTCTCGGCGAAGCTTCTTCGCGAAGCCGGAAGCCTATGCTAAAGTAGGTGAGTGACGAGTAACAACGTAGGATAATGCAAATCAAAAGACTATAAGCTATACACACTTTTGAAAAACCTAGACCATCTCATCGAACCAAGCCATTTAGACACTTGAGCAATCTGCTCACTTACACCCGCATTATCAATCCACAACCACTCCTTCGCTGAGAAGAAAATAAATTGCGCCTTCGCTATAAAATTCTCGAATGGCACAAAACCAAGATCAATCCTACTATCGTTTGATTCATTGCGATTATCTCCTATAAAGAAATATTGTCCTTCTGGCACGTTAAATACCTGAGTATTATCCGCAAGACCGCGATGCGTTTGAGAAACAGCATATTGCGCATAATATTTTGCACCATTGGGAAGAACTTCAAGGTAACGCTTATATTCATTGCCATTTTCATTGGTAATTTTTCCTAAATATTCTCTCTCAATTGCTTTATCATTGATATAGAGAATGCCACTTACCATCTGAATTTTATCACCAGGAAGACCAATAAGCCTTTTGATAAATCGTTTCTCCATTTTATTAGGCAGCTTAAAAATAACAATATCCCCTCTTTCTGGCTTAGATTCAAGCATTCTACCTTTTATAAATTCTGGCGTGATGAATAAAAATGAAAATTTGCTGTAACCATAATTATACTTTGTTGCAAAAACATAATCACCCTCTCTTAAAGTATCACGCATAGAACCTGAAGGTATAAAAAAAGGTTCAATAATTAATGTACGAATCATTATTGCAATAAGCACTACAAAAAGCAGCGATTTCGCCTCTTCTTTCAATGTTGTATGTTTTGTAGTAGATGTTTTTTCTGTTGTCATTATTATTTTGTGATTAGTTAGATAATGCGCTATCATATTCCACTTAGCATACTAAATCCAGAAATATATGAACATCATTACCAACATCAAATCCCCGAACTTTGAACCACGCCTCGATGGATCTGTACCGCGCTTCATTATTTTACATTATATTGAACAGCCTTTTGATAGCGCTATATCACAATATTGCGACATAAATGTGAAATTAAGCCCACATTATGCGATCAAAAAAACTGGGGAGATTTACAGCCTAGTTCCAGATGAATATACAGCATGGCATGCAGGTGCTAGCTATTGGCAAGGAATAGAAAGACTTAACCATCATTCTCTCGGAATTGAGATGGATAACATGGGAAATGAACCATTCACAGATGAGCAGATGGAATCTTGTATAAAATTATGTCATTTATTGATGCAAAAACACAATATTCCTCGTGAAAATGTTCTCGGACATTCTGATATAGCACCAGGTCGCAAAGCTGATCCAGGAAGGTTTTTTGATTGGAAATTATTGGATAAACATGGAATAGGCATACCCCTGATGCACGATATATCAAATTTGAACATTACTGCCAAACAACAATATCTCAAAGATATGGGGTATAAAATTGAAGTAACTGGTAAAGATGACGAGCAAACACAATGTGTACTAAAGGCTTTTGCGGATCATTTTCATTAACCTATGCTTAAGGTAAGATTTAGTGCAAAAGCCTATACGAGGGTCACCTGCGAGAGGGTATTCACCCACACAGCGTCACACCATTAGCACAAATCAAAATCCAAGTTAAAATCACTTTCCTCGCCAGTAGATTTAACTGTTGAAACAATATCCTCAGCAGGAACGATCGCCGCACCAACACTCGCCTGAGGAGTTGCTGCACCCAGTGTAATACTATGCAGCTGCTGCTCAACCTCAGACACAAGAGACACTTTAGATGCTTCAACTGCTTCATCTCCAACGGCTACATGGTGAGTTTTAAGCGCTACTTTTGTATTATGTCCTTTTGCGTATTTTGTCACCAATTCATCAGCAGCCCGTGCAAACAAATCATCATAGTATGCATATGGCTTATTAGCGGAGTGGTTGACCTCCTTTATCTTAATCAAGATCTCGTCTATAAAATCATCCCAATTTACAAAAGAGCACCGGTTAAGCGACTCACATATTTTACGGAGCGAACCGGGACAGACCGATACTGCGTCATAAATATCTTTGCACTTTTGCAGCGATAAATTTTCAAAACAAACCATTGTCATTTTTAGTACCTCATGATCCTTTGCGCACTCCCTTATCTGAAGTAATTTATAAAATTTATGATATTCCAATGATTCGAACGCCATCTCCATTGTTTCAAATGGTATGGGTGACCGATCAAAATGTGATAGAGTGGGATTGAGAAATAACAACTCAGGAGCAAGAAAATTCAGCATATTTATAAAACAGATATTTATCTCATGCTCCATACTACATTGTGCATTTAACTTCTCTTGTATTACACATAATTTAGGTATGATGTGAGGCTGAGTCTTTGCTATTTCTTGCATTTTTTTACGCACTTTACTCTCTCGATCACGAAGTGTATCCCGCAAATCGTACCACACCCCCCCCAAGGTTCTGTATTACTGCTAATTGTGCTTGCTGTGAAATAATTTGCACCTTACTTTATATGTATAATAACCATGATTTTACGCCCCTCTGGGCCAACCGTTCATCATATCACACTCAACAATATTAAGCAAGCATATTTACGCATTTAATAAAATTTATTATTTTTTCAAGCCGCGCCAGTAGAATGTAACAATTCACCGCCATATTATGTCACCCCCGCGGAGGCGGGGACCCAGTCAAATAATCGCATTAGCGACCATCAATATGCAGGATACCAGCTAGCTCTATATAGCTTAATAATTGCATCATTTAAGATATAATCTCGATCCTCAATCATACCCAAATCGCCTTCGCGAATAAGCGCTATTCCTTCCTTCAGATATCCAGAGCAAAAAATCCCTACTTTCACTCCATCCGCGGTGATTTCTGTACCATGAGCAATATCTGACAAATCAACATCCGCTATGACTTTGTAGATTTTTTTACGCACAACGCCTTGCGATTTTGTACGGGAAATAACCTCCTGCCCTACATAACAACCTTTCGTATAACTAATGGCATGCAGCTGCTCTGCGCCATATTCCTGAGGCATTGCTTTGTCGTGGAGCAGGTCTATTCCACCATCTGGGATTGCATATTTGTATTTGTCTTGGAGATATGAATCGCCATCCTCGGAAGCATGAGAAAAAATGATTCTATAACCCAGCTCTTTATGACGTGGATCTTTGTAGGGTATAATATTTGAGATCCCCGAGCTCCGCTGCGCGTCCTCGAGGATGACGTTATCACCTGCTTTGTTCAACGAAGCATAACATACTTTTAACTCTTCTAAATCCTCAATTGAAACTTGCATATTAATCTTATACATACTCAATTTTTTGAGTAGCAGATCTTTCGTACCAGTAAAAACATCGAGAAAATAACCATTTTCGACTGGTATAATAAACATATCAAACAAAAACCGCCCTTGAGGCGAAAGCATCATGGCATAAATGGCATTATTATTAGAGAGGGCAAGATCATTGGTTACCAAGTTCTGTAAGAATTTAGCACTATCCACTCCGGAGATTTTGACTATTGAACGATTTGGGATTATTGATAACATTTTGTGGTCTATGAAGTTTAGGGGATTATACCATATGGACCGGGTTTCTGTCTATAGCCATATTCCACCCAAGTAGCGTCAATCCCCGCCTTACGCAAGGGGCGAGAATTGACACTGAGAAAGTAAATGACTACATTTCACCCACAAGGTGCGTGTTGTCAAAGTCCTCTACTACAAGATGCGCACCTGTTCCATGCAACACTTCTAAAAATTTTTCAGGATGCTCGAAGACAGATGAAGTACCGCTTATTTCCAAAGAATGTAAGTGTAGCATTTGACGTAATACCTCCTGAACCTGCGTTATATTGTTTGGCATATCGGCAGAAAAGAAATTTCCGTGCAATGCAAGAGTAGTTAGATTTGGCGCTTGTGACACTAAGGCCTTAAGTATCCCCAGTGGATTGAGCGATATATCACTGCACAACTCAACTTCGAGAAGGTTTGGTAATGCCACTTGTGCTTTACATATTTTAGACGTGAAGAATTTCTGCACTTCAACATGGTCTTGTATCTTAATGCTTCTTATATATGGCACAGTTTCTACTGATACATTAGATGCATTATCATCATCCACGTCAAATACAGGCACCTTAATTTCTCGTGCAGACATTAATTGCATTGATCCGTGTTGTATAGAATGGTTAGTAAATCCTGCTGGAGCAATATCCATATTCTTAACAAGAGAATGCATCTGCGCACTATCAAAATTAGTGTTGACTATACATGGCATTGTACCGATTGTACCTGCTACATTCGACAATGCGCCAGCTAACGTTACATTGCAATCAGCAGCTACATTTAGAATCAATTGACATGTCGAATTTTTTGCTCCATTCGAACTTAACACAATAGCGCACGACTCTAGCTCCTCTGCGGATGTTATAGTAACCTCAAGGCGTTTTAAAACCTTAGCGCCAAAAGATGTTTTAAGTTGCGCTACAAACACATCATCTTCTATATCCGCGGCATGAATAGAAATTGACTCTAATGTTTTAAGAGGTTTACGCGAATTGAAAGTATAACCAAAAACCTGCGCAGTATTATCATCAACAAAACGCTCAGCTGTATCTACCTGACCAGGAAATATCCTTTGAATATTTTGAAGTACACCATGTACAACACTAGCATCAAAATCACCTGTAACGTATAAAAGCGTATTATTATGTAATTTATTTGCTACCTCCCATTGCTCTGAAGTAATTTTTTCAATC
>CANNRM010000072.1 GCA_947508155.1 Rickettsiales bacterium
AATTGATAATAAAGCGGTATCATATGTTGGTACAAAGCCTAGCCGTTTGTCTGGTGCAGTTGGTGCTGGTCTTACAGCAACATCTGGCAGCGTAGAATATGGTGTTTCTTACGATGCTAACTTGGCGGCTGGTTATGTTGGTCATCAAGGTACATTGAAGTTGAAGGTTAAGTTCTAGTATTTTTTATCGTCATCCCGGGCTTGACCCGGGACCCAGTTCTTAAAACTATAATTTTTGCGTACCTGTCTCCCGAATTATTCGCGTGAATTATTAAGTTAAAGCACTGGGTCCCGGGTCAAGCCCGGGATGACGTTGGTAGTGAATTATACCAAGTCCCATTTTTAAATGATCCTTATCAATTTTGCGGGTCTCGGCTGTGCTCACGTACAAAGCGTACGCTGCGCATCCTCGCCCTAAAATTAATAAGTCTAATTTAATCTGGGACATGGTATTATACTCTACTCTGACTTGCTTTTTTCGCATCTTCCTTGCTTTGCTCCAATCTTTTAACAGCACTATCTTTACTAGGCTTTTGGTTTTCTAATATTGATTGCTCTAATGATTGAATTCTAATTTTAATTCCGTCTGATATTTGTACACCTTTGTTGGTCTATTTCTTGTGCCATAAATGATCCCGTTGTTTTGTTCTATTAATTTTAAATATCTTGTATACATAATCACTAGACAAGATTAACTTGATTAAGCCTAATTAGGTGCGAATATATGCTGTTTATATAGAAGAATGTTGTGGTATTTATGCAATTAGCGGATGTATTTATTGAATTTACTCAGGCGTTTGTAATGGAATTGTAATTTGTACGCATATAAGATCGTTGTAGTAAATTAATAATGAGATATTTTATGTCGAATGATAAGTCAAATATTAAAACGGCTGAGGAATTGAAGTGGTGGAATAATATAAAAGAAGATTTTGCTGAAAGAGTCGTAAAACAAAATAAAGCCCCACATTTATTTGCTATAGATGACGAGGGTAATAGTATACTTCATGGAGCGATTGATCAGGGTGATACAGAATTTTTAACAGAATTGGCAAAAAAAGGGCTATTAACTCCCGAATTAATCGATAACAAAAATGATAAGGGGCATACCCCGTTACATGCAGCTTTATACGGTGGCAAGAGCGGAGCTGTAGCTTTTCTTCTTAAAAATGGTGAGAATGTTGATGCTCAAGATAACACAGCAGAAACCCCATTGGGCTTAGCTTGTAGAGTAAATGCTTCAAAAGAAACTATACATGCATTACTATCGCATAGTAAAAATCCCGCGGGATCTCTTGAAATTAGAGATGATGGTGGGAAAGGGAAATCTGTGTTGGATAGGATAAAAGAACGTAAGGATGCAAAAGAAGTGCTTGCTTATTTAGGTGAGCAAAAAAATCTTGCGCCTGTAAAAGATATGTTACAGGATGTACATAGGGATTCTGGAGTATCCACGGAGCCGGCGCCACTACAATGGATTCCATTATCAAAATTAAAAGAAAATCCCGAATATAAAGCGGCGGCACAAAGCTTATGGATAACAAGCAAGCATCATCTCTTGCATGGAAGCCTTTAACGCAGATTCAGGAAGAAGCTAAGAAGCAAGGGTTCTCTAGCAAGCCAAAGACGTCTGGCGTCCCAGGCTATTAGTTTACAATAATTGCGATTTATAGTTGAAAAATCGCAACATGAGAGCTGAGGCTTTGACTTATCTACAATATTGATGTATTGTCTCAGTTAGTAATAACTGGAGAACCTAGATGAACATTCATGAATATCAAGCTAAAGAAATACTAAGAAAATACGGTGTGCCGACCTCTCACGGCGTTGTTATCCTCAAAGAAAAAGATATCGACACTATCATAGACAATTTTGATGCCCCACTTTACGTAGTAAAAGCTCAGATCCACGCTGGTGGACGAGGTAAAGCTGGTGGTGTTAAAGTTGTTAAAACTCAAGGGGAAGCTAAAATAGCGGCTCATAATATGTGGGGCGTAACTTTGGTGACTCATCAAACTGGTCCTCATGGGCAAAAAGTTCAAAGACTTTATGTTGAATCTGGCTGTGATATCGTGAAAGAATATTACTTCAGTGCCGTTCTTGACCGCGATAATTCTTGTGTAACCTTCATTGCATCTACTGAAGGTGGTGTGGAGATTGAAGAAGTTGCAGAAAAACATCCAGAAAAGCTTATTAAAGTCTGTGTGGATCCTTCAATGGGAATACAGAGTTTTCATTGTCGTGAAATAGCTTTTGGTCTTGGCTTTACAGGGGATCAAGCAAAACAAATGATCGATATTGTAAGATGTACATATAATGCGTTTGTAGGCACTGACGCAAGCCAGATTGAGATCAATCCGTTGGTTACCACTACTGATGGATCAATTCGCGCATTAGATGCGAAGATCAATTTTGATGATAATGCTTTATTTAGACATCAGGAAATTATTGCACTTAGGGATGAATCTGAGGAAGATCCGCTCGAGACAGAAGCTGCGAAATATAATCTGAGCTATGTTAAAATGGATGGCGAGATTGGCTGTATGGTTAATGGCGCTGGCCTTGCAATGGCTACGATGGATATTATCAAACTTTATGGATCATCACCAGCTAACTTCTTAGATGTTGGCGGTGGTGCGGACCGTGAAAAAGTGAAAGAAGCTTTCAAGATAATCCTTTCAGATAAGAACGTGAAGGTTATTTTGGAGAATAAATATGCCAGCGAGGATGATTTGAAGGCTATTGACAAGGAAGTGAAGGATATTGTTGTTGCGGCAGCGGAGTTTGCAGTTGAAGCACCTGAGCCTGGGCTGGAAGAGCTTTATACGAATGTGTATGTTGGGGAGTAGGGCGTGTGGTGTGTTGCGTCATTGCGCGTTTTATTGTCATCCCCGCGCGTTTTATTGTCATCCCCGCGCGTTTTATTGTCATCCCCGCGAAGGCGGGGATCCAGATAATATAGCAACTAGATTCCCGCCTTCGCGGGAATGACAATGTTAAAAAGCTGGAATGACAAGAAAGAACGCTGGAGCTGCAACTGAGACGCAATTAATATGATAAAAAGATATTGGGTATATATTTTGTGTTCTAAAAGAAATGGTACGTTATATATAGGTGTAACAAACGATTTACTGAGACGTGTATACGAGCACAAGAATGGTCTGGTAGAAGGGTTTACCAAAGAGAATGATGTGCATCAATTGGTTTATATGGAAGAGCATTCGGAAATAGAACAGGCCATATTGCGAGAAAAACGACTTAAAAAATGGGAGCGTGCTTGGAAGGTGCGTTTAATTGAAGAATTTAATCCTGAATGGAGAGATTTGTATTATGAGTATGTTTAAACTGGATACCCGCCTTCGCGGGGATGACAAGAAAAAGCTTGGGGATGACACTGCCCAAATGAGAACAATAACAGTACGTGAGGCATTGCGTGAAGCGATGCGTGAGGAAATGATTCGTGATCCGAACGTGTTCCTAATGGGTGAGGAAGTTGCTCAATATCAGGGCGCATATAAAGTGTCGCAAGGATTGCTCGATGAATTCGGCGACAAGCGCGTGATTGATACGCCAATTACTGAGCATGGCTTTGCAGGCATTGGTGTTGGGGCCGCATTTGGTGGTTTAAAACCAATCGTGGAATTCATGACCTTTAACTTCGCGATGCAAGCGATTGATCATATCATTAATTCCGCTGCGAAAACTCATTATATGTCCGGCGGACTGATTAAATGCCCGATAGTTTTCCGTGGGCCAAATGGTGCAGCAGCGCGTGTTGGTGCGCAACATAGCCAGAATTACGCAGCATGGTATGGGCATATTCCTGGCCTTAAGGTTATAGCGCCTTATAGCGCGGAGGATGCCAAGGGGCTGCTTATTAGCGCGATCCGTGATCCGAACCCTGTTGTGTTTTTGGAGCATGAGCTGGTATATGGACATAGTTTCGAAATGCCAGAGGATGTTGGGTCGATTGAGATTGGTAAGGGGCGTATTGTACGGTCCGGCAATGATGTGACTATCACAGCATTTTCCATGCAGGTGAAATTCGCGCTGGAGGCTGCGGATATTTTGGCTGGTATGGGGATTGATGCGGAGGTGATTGACCTGCGTACGATAAGGCCACTTGATACTGATATGATCAACGAGTCTGTGCGTAAGACGAACCGTCTTGTGAATGTGGATGAAGGGTGGTTTTTTGGCGGTGTTGCTGCAAGCATTTCTGCGATTGTGATGCGAGATAGTTTTGATTTTCTTGATGCCCCTGTTGAAAATGTGAATGCGAAGGATGTGCCATTGCCTTATGCTGCGAACTTGGAGAGGGCGGCATTGCCGTCTGTGCATGATATTGTTGATGCTGCGAAGAAGGTTTGTTATAGATAAAGAAGTTTGTTGTATAAAAGCTTGTTTTGCTCAGTATATTGCAAGAGCGTGTAATATATTATTGCCTTGTTATTAAAAATTCCATAACATTTTAGATAATCATTATGTTGTGGGGGATGTATAATGAAAGGTGTAAAAGATGCGTGGAAGTCTTTTAAAGGTGCTATCCATAGAAAGTCAAGTGTGTCATTGTCCGCTTTGCCTAAGCAAATATCTGATCCACAAGAGCAAATGAGCCATACTTTTTCAGGGAATAAAAGTGCAACTATTGATGCCACTGGCTTGGAGAGTTTGCGACCAGCAATAAAGCCTCAGGTTACGAGTAGTTTGCCAAATATGAATGCTCGAGAACATTCAGTTAGTTTTAAGACAGATTCGGATATTGTAGCATCTGAATCTTATGACGAAATACATTCTCCAGTAGCCCACCAATCTAGCGTTTCCAGCGAAACACAATCTATATCTCTGACAGCTATTTTGTCAGAAGGAAAAAGGTTAGCTGAATCTGGGGATCATACTAACGCAATAGAGC
>CANNRM010000073.1 GCA_947508155.1 Rickettsiales bacterium
ATTGAACTCTTTGTCATCCATTGCAATTGCTGCACAAATGGATTTTGGCCCGCAGATTATTCGCGACGCTTTAAAAGGATTTGAAGGCGTAAAACGTCGTTTCACACGTGTTGGACAATATAATGGCGCATATATAGTAGATGATTACGCGCACCACCCAGAAGAGGTCAAGGCAACGCTAAACACAGCAAGAAGCGTAGTGACAAGCAATGGAAAAGGCAAAATTATCGCCGTATTCCAACCGCATCGTTACACAAGATTGCACGATTTATTCGAGCAATTCACTCACTGTTTCAAAGAAGCGGATATTGTCTATATTGCTGATGTTTACTCCGCTGGTGAGGATAAAATCGAAGGCTACTGCCATACATCCCTTGTAAAGGCAATAGCTAAAGCACATCCTGAGTTTAAAGCACATGTTTTACAAGGACCAGAAGAGCTAGAAAAAATAGCCAAAGATCATGCCAAAGATGGGGATATTATCCTCATGATGGGCGCTGGTAATATTACATATTGGGCAGCAGATTTGGTGAAAAAGTTAAGCTGATTTTTTTATCAATATATCCGCAGGAATATTCAAATCTCTATGTAATTTACGTATCATAGACAATGTCAGACTACGCTTTTTACCAAGAATTTCCGACACTCTACCTCTAGGCCCTATAGTTTTTTCCAAATCCTTACGTGTTAACCCCAACTGATCCATTCGAAAATTAATTGCATCGATTGGATCTGGCTCATCTATTTTATAATGCTGATTCTCATAATCTTCAATTAACATTGATAATATATGCAATTTTTCGGATTCTTCAGAGCCTTCTGGAGCGTCAAATAATGCACCGACCATATCTAAAGCTTTTAGATAATCCTTTTCTGATTTTATAATACTAATGTCCATTATACCTCCTTAACCTTGATTTTATCATATTGAGCATGTGTTCCCACAAATCTAATATATATAATTTGTAAATCATATCTAATACCATTTCCTATTCTTAACTAGCCATATAACTGATTGAGCAGACTGTAGACAATGTGTTGCGAGTTAGCTTTACAACAAAATCACAAACAACGTCTTCTAGCTCACTTAGATTATCATAAATTCTATTGTATAAAACAGCCTTTTTGATATATAACCACAGCCTTTCCACAGGATTTAATTCTGGGCTATATGGTGGCAAATACATTATCTGCACATTGTTTGGGATTATTAAATCTTGCGATTTATGCCACCCAGCACCATCCATAACAATAATCACTTCTTCTTCATCGAGGGTTTTAGCAAATTCATCCAAAAATAAATTCATACATTTGGTATCAACATATGGCAATATAAAGCTATAACTATCTCCACTACGTGGTTCAACGGCACTATATAAATAAAAATTTTGAAAGCCAAGCTTGATATTTACTGGACTACGACTACCTTTAACAAACCAACCATGACCAACTTTTGAATGGGTGCCAAACCTTGATTCATCAAAGAAAAATATCCTTTTATTAGGACTTGCTTTTATCACAGATTGTAGATTTTTTTTTAAACTCATCTACTGCAATTTTATTTTGTTTGTAATGCCGAGGTCTGGGCGTAATATATGAGAAATTTAGATCTTTCATTACCTTGTGAACGGTTGATTTGCTCAAGGTAATCTCCCATTCTCCCTCGATTTTTATCTTCAGCGCATTGATGGTGATATTTGGATTTAACTCTATCCATTTTTTAATCTCATGTAACTGTAATTGATCCAATCTAGTCTTTTTACGTCGTTCTCTTGGTGCCTCAAGTTTATCTAACCTAGAATCTTTTATATGCTTAATCCATGATGTTAGTGTTGTTCTTGAGATGTCGTATATCTTAGCTACTTCTGTAATGTTATGTTTACTTGCGGCAATTACCGCATTCAACTTCTTGCTAACATAGCCATGTTTACCAAGTTTCTTTAGCGCTTGCTCAGCTGCCTCCACAACACTTGGGTCTAATATTTTTGATATCTTGCTCATGATCTACTCCATTTTTAAATTATGGAGTAATTATAACAAAAATCTAGTATTAAATCTAGCATATATGTTCAATTAAGAATAGGAAATGGTATAATAGTATTTGGTACACTAATAAAAGTGCCTGTATTTGCTGCGTTTGATTCTTGAGACATAATATTTCCTTTTGTTAAATTTGATTGGAGCTATCTTGTAACATATTAACTTCTGTTAGTCAACCCACTTTCTTTACCAATTCACAAATCACTTTTTTCATCACTCTCAAAATCTTCGCCTCGGGAGATATATTCTTCACTGCCCATTTCTTGATCCAAGGCTCTGCTAATTTCCACAAATTCATATCTGGATTCAGCATACGCCCAATTCCTTCCACAACCACAGTTGTTTTTTGTATCATAAGAAGTTGCGGCTGCGTTTCCATACCAAAAGTTTTAGTCATTTTGAATAATTGTGTGAGTAATTTTCCTACCGAAATATCTTTAGCAGACATGCCAACAATCGGTTCGCCAATTGCTCTGCAGCTTTGCGCGAATAATCCAATATCCGTATTTGCTGGCACATATCCAGCATCAATATGAATCTCTGCTACGCGCATATAATCTCGCTTTATAAAAGCATATAAAATCTCCGCTACAGCTAATCTATCCTTTTCTGGTAATCGCCCCATTATACCAAAATCCACGAGCCCTATGCGCCCATCTTTGCAAACCATAACATTGCCAGGATGTAGATCTGCATGAAACACTCCATCTCTATAGGCTTGATTGAAGAACATCACAGCGATTTTGGATGAAATATCTATAATATCTAATCCTGCTTTTTGCAGGGCTTTTGTATTATAAATTGAGATGCCATCAAGCCACTGAGTTGTTAGAATATCTGCACTTGTAAATTCCCAATATACTTTCGGAATAACAACATTATAATCATTTTTTGCATTATCGCGCATCTCACTAGCTGACGCTGCTTCAAGCATAAAATCGAGTTCCTGATGCATAGTATCCTCAAAAGATTTTACTATTTCAGATGGCTTTAGACGAGATGCGTCCTGCACAATATATTTCGCAAATTTCGTCAAGAAATGTAGCAATTTTATATCACGAGAATAGATGTTGTGAATCTCTGGGCGTAGCACTTTCACCGCAACTTTATCACCATTATGTAATGTAGCTCTGTGCACTTGTGAAATAGATGCTGCCGCGATTGGAGTCTCATCAAAATTTGCAAAAATTTCATCCATTTTTTTGCGGAAAGAAGCTTCTATTATACTACGTGTTTTTGTATATGGAAATGGTGGCAAGCTATCTTGAAGTTTACGCAAATTATCCGCAAGTTCATCGCCAATTATATCTGGTCTTGTGGAGAGGGTTTGTCCAAATTTTACATAGATTGGACCGAGGTCGTAGAGACAGTTGACGAGCCTGTTGCCGAAGTTATTATCGCGGTGTTTTTTGCGGCGAAATGGGAAGAGGAGGATGGTGTAGATTGCAAGTGGTATGGATATGATTTTCCCAAGCCGCGCATGTGATCCAAGGCGGTAAATGGAGATGATTGTTATGATACGTAGTATGTCTAGCATATTTGTTTTTTTATTATGTAGGTAATTTTAGCGTCATTGCGAGGAGCTTTAGCGACGTGGCAATCTCGCTATATTTTATATCCCGTATGAATCGCCACCACTCCACAACTCAAATTCATATAATCCACTTTTGCAAACCCAGCATCTTCAATCATCTTCTTAAATTCATCCTGCTGCGGGAACTTCCTAATAGACTCTACCAAATATCTATATGATCCCTCATCATTTGCAACAATTTTGCCAATAAATGGAATAATGTTCATGGAATAAAAATCATAGAATGGTTCTAATATCGGAGTTTCTATATGAGAAAATTCAAGGCATAAAAATTTCCCACCTGGTTTTAAAACCCTATATGCTTCTTTTAAAGCAGCAGGAATATCTGTGAAATTTCTAACACCAAAAGCAACAGTGTAATAGTCAAAACTTCCATCTTCAAATGGTAGTTTTTCTGCCTCTGTAACCTGATATTTTATATCCAATATACCATTATCCACAGCTTTATTTTTGCCTTCTTTTAACATCTCAGCGCTTGCGTCACATGCTGTTATATCTGGCTTTAATCCATCGGCTTTCGCGGCTGCGTAATATTTACGAGCAATATCTCCAGTGCCAGATGCCATATCTAATAAATTGCCGCTAAAATCAGGGATTTGCGCAATGAATTCTTTCTTCCAAAGACGATGCATTCCTCCGCTCATGAGATCATTCATTATATCATATTTTGATGCAACAGATGCGAAAACATTACGCACGAGCGATGTTTTTTCGCCAGGAGAAACCGATTTAAATCCGAAGAATGTGTTGTTTGTCATGTGTGTGTTTTATATCAAAAAGAAATAAGCTAGAGCCAAAAATGCACAGAATCCCACAATGTCTGTAAGAGTTGTTAAAAAGACTCCTGAAGCAGCGGCGGGGTCAATGTTTATTTTATGCAAGAAAATTGGTATGAATGCGCCTGCAAAACCCGCAACCAAGAAGCTAATTATTACTGCCGCGCCAAATACTATGCTTAAATACATGTTAGAAAAGGTCATGGCTATGATTGCCGATCCTATAATTGCTAGTACTACTCCATTTACTCCGCATACCAGAAGTTCCTTGGATATTGTTTTGAATGAATTTGAATAGTTCAAATCCTTGTTATGTAACGAACGCACTGTCACAGTCATTGTTTGAGTGCCTGCATTTCCACCCATTGAAGCCACAATAGGCATAATAGCTGCAAGAGTTACAATTTGCTCAATAGTAGCGCTAAATTGGTTGATAATAACAGATGTAA
>CANNRM010000074.1 GCA_947508155.1 Rickettsiales bacterium
ATCCTTAAGCTCATATAACTCAAATTCACCATCTTCATTCGTATATTGCCCAAAACGTATATTCATATCATTATCAAAAACGAATCCGATATATTTCTCATTCTGTAAAACCAGCTTCTTCTCTGCTGTAGCAAGGTTATATCTATAAACATCAAAATATTTATTATCACGATCATTTTGCCCAACCATTATCTCACCAGGAAAATCTTGACTAGCCGAGAACATAACAGCCTTTACGCCACGCTCTGGTGTTAGCAATTTTGTCTTTTTTGTATTAATATTATATGTATAAATACGTTGGTTTTCATCGCCTTTGTAATCCTGCGAAAATATAATATGCTCGTTATCATACGACCATCCATAACTCCTAACTCCACGCTCTTTATCATTGGTAATTGCAACAGCTTTTGCAAGATCATCAACAGGAGCAATCCACACATTTTGCACACCCTCTTTTGGTGCTATGTAACCTATATATTTACCGTCTTTGCTAAGTGTTACAGATATTTTATCCGGATTGCCAAATAGCACTGTACGTGGGATTAATTTTTCTTCTGCAAATGAAATGTTTGTCATAAATATAGCCATTAATAATGTTAAAATTCTCATAAGTTTTGCCCTTGCATTTGATACTTAATTTCTTTCAGTTCACGCTTCAATTCACGCTCTAATTCTTCAATAGTAGGAAGATGAAACTGGTATTTCGTTGCAAAAATTTGCTGCGCTTTATCTCCGAGCATGTATCTTACCATTGCATCATCTTTTTCGCTACATAATACTAGCCCCACAGTCGGATTATCTTCCTCAAGTTTAATTTCCTGATCGAAATAATTGACATATAGCTGCATCTGACCTAAATCACCATGGTCTAAAGGCTTTGTCTTAATATCCACTATCACATAGCATTTAAGAGTGATATTATAAAACACCAAATCCGCGTAATAATGGTTATGGCCTATAGTAAGCCTTTTTTGCCGCGCTACAAATGCAAATCCATTACCTAATTCTAATAAAAAACCCTGTAAATTATTGATCAAATTCGCTTCAATAGTAGATTCTAGCAACTTAGGTGATTCAGGTAAACCAAGAAACTCTAGAACCATTGGATCCTTTATAACATCAGCTGGCGTCGAGATTTCTTGCCCTTCTGTAGATAACTTCATAACCTTATCAGGGTTTTTGCTGCGCGATATTCTCTCAAATAATAGGCTCGCAATTTGACGCTCCAATTCACGCGATGACCAGCAATTTTTGGTCGCTTCAATTTCATAGAACTTACGAGCTTCTAGTCTAGTGACTTTTATAAGAAGCGTATAGTGAGTCCATGATAATGTAAATATTGGCTGCATCAATTCCGCAGGCACTGCCTGCGGAATTTGAGCAAACCCTTTATCTGATGATATTACAGGCAAATATGCAAGATAAAACTTCCTTGACATCTCTAAACTTCTTACACTAAAACCCTTCCCAAATTCTTTGCTCAGCCTCTCAGCAAGTTTCTCAATAATTTTCTCACCATACTGCGCCCTATTCTCTCCATTTTGTTCCTCTTAGACTATATACCCACCTATTCTCCAGTTAAGATCTACCATAGCGATATTAACAGTACTCGCCACAGCATGCTTTGCATGCCTTATTGCATCAGCAACGCGGTTATATAGTGTATTTGTATTATTTTCTTTATTAGGCAAAATCATTAAATATATCCTTGGTTGAAATTAAATCATCAGGATTATATATAAATTGAAAATGATGGCAAGTAGAAAAATTGCTTTTATATGATCAGGACCATTAAATTCTCTCTTGCAAAAAACGCCTCTAAGCGTCATCACGAGGAGTCTCGTCGTAGCTTTAGCGAAGACGGACGACGTGGTGATCTCACTTAATTTAAAAGAGAGATTGCCACAGCCTGCAAGCAGGCTTCGCAATGACGTTTCATAGATATTTCTTACACAAGAATTTAATAGCCTTTTGTACGATTATACCCGGTGATTGGTATAAAATAGCGCCCAAACAGCCGCCATACTAAGCGCCGCAACGTAACAAGCTGGTGCGATGATGTTATGAGTATTATGCCATAGAATCCAACATATCGTCGTGGTTTGCCCACCCAAAACAGACATACCAATCGCATATCCAAAGCCCGTGACCATATATCTCTCACCCGTATTGATCAAACCAAATAACCAGGCTCTAAGAGGCGCGGAAATCGCTAACCCCACAATCACGAACCATAATTTAATCCCAATTATTCCATAAAACGGCACTTTATCCAGCATATAAAAAGCTGGAATTGCACTCACTCCAAGCAAAAGCGTCATATAACCCATCCATTTCGCCAGATTATATCTCTGCGCAAAATGCCCTAAAATTGGCAGCAACAATATATCCAGCCCCATTATCACGCTATTATAACCCATCATCTCAGTAAGTGTTACATCAGTCAAAATAGGTATAAACTTATTCAAAAACACAAACGGCACAGCAAAAGTCATATAACTTAAGCTACTAACCAACATAATGCGCAAAATTGTTATCCTATGCTTGATGAACACCTTATGCAATTTAGGCTTATCCGATGGGTGATGAACCACATAATCCATAGACATAAACCTCATACAAAGCCCAATAAGCCCAGTCACAAGACCCGTCATAAAAGCATATCTCCAATAGACCTCCCCCTGCCCCGTCCAGCTAATAAACCATGCAACTCCAGATGCCATCATCGCACCAATCATGCCTGATGCCTGATAATAACTACTCGTCTTAGCGAGCTTCGTTTCATGCACTTGATCCAGCACAAAAAGCCCCGCAACACTCTGCTCACCAGAAGCAAAAATACCCTGGATAAAACGCACGATAATAAGAATTATCGCACCCCAAATGCCAATAGAATCATAACCCGGAATAAACCCTATAAGGCATGTGCTAAAAGCAACACCTCCAAGCGTGATAAACAGCACCAACTTCGCCCCAACACGCATTGCCATATTACCAAATATAATCGATCCCATAGGGCGCGAAAGAAGCGAAATCACAGTCACCCCGTAGCCCATAATTAGTTGCACCACAGGGTCTGTACCAGGGAAAAACACAGGTGCGATGAATGGCACAAGAAATGTGTATAAGGCCATGTCGTAATGGTCTAGGGCATTGCCTAGCATACCTACGAATAGAAAATTTTTATTTGATTTATTCAATTGGTTCTCTTTTATAATAATACCCTCGTCACCCCGGACTTGATCCGGGGCCGGGGTGATGAAGAGCTCACAACGTCATCCTCGATCTCCGCATTTACCTGACAAATCCCATAATGACGCATATTAACTCTCCACGCTCAACATTACAAGCAAAGATTATCATAGTATTTTAGCCACACATACTAAGTTTTATGTAATATATTCACTTTTCTTTAACAATTAACGCCAAAGTTATGTTACACTCATCAACATGCGCGTAATTAAATAATATATATGACAAATAAAAACTTTTTGTTCAAACACATTCTAACGCTAATGGCAGCATTTATGATATCTCATAATGCTTATGCGGTGCCATACCATGTCACTGGCAATGCCGACGTTACATCAGCGAATCTCGGTGGAGCAACGTCTATCGTGTTTGATGACGACTATGTACTTGTATTGAGTGACTCTTTATATCCAACTCTTGCTGGCGGCGTCATAGACTTCTCAAATGAAAATGGCGCTCTTCTTGGAAATGCTGATGTGGATTTATCGGCAGTTACATTCTCTGGTGATGCTGGAACATCTGGAAACGCAAACGGTACTATAGGAATATACTCTACTGGAGATGTAACACTTGGGCAATTCGCTGATGGAAGTGGAACAACTTACGGCGCAGCAAGTGCTGCGACTGGAGGAATGGTAAAAGATTTTTTTACAGGTGAGGATGCTAATGTTATAACAGCAGGTGATTTGATAGTGTCTAACTTAATAACATTAGGTAGCGACTCAACTCTTACTATTGGTAATGGCCACAATGTTGGTGTAAGTGCATTACAGCGAGGACATAACTACGATCCAGGTGCACCAATTGGTGATATATCTGGTATAGATGGGACAGGTACAGGGAATTTAACGCTTGCAACCACTAATTTTCCAGGTTTCCGCAGCTCTATTGGACAATCTAATCCTATCAATCGATTAACGATACAATCCGGAACCGGTGGCTTTCAAATACCAATCAATACAAAATCAACAATAATAGGAAATAATACAAATATAGGATTTTGGATTGTTAATGATGTTTATCTTGGTGACGTCACTCTTGGAGCAAACTCATCCATCTATGGAGAAGACGTTAAAATCCATGGAAATGTATCTATGGCAGCAAACTCAACATTTGCTCTTAATGATGCAGTAGGTAATATAACACAAACAGGCAACAATACAACTGTAACATTTGCTGGCGATTATCAAATATTTTCAACAAGTGATATATATACTCCACGAAATACAGGTCTGTTACTAGGTGATATCGGAACCACTGGTGCACGTATCAATTTACTAAATAACGTAACACCCTCTTTTACACCAGACCCAATGACACTTAATCTAGGACTGTTCCCTTCTACCCCTATACAAGGACAATATAAACCAATAATCATAAACGGAAATGTATATACAAATACAAACATACTCACACTTGATGGCGCTCTTGTGGCGCAAATGCAGCTCATTGGCGGTAATAGCGGCTCACACCACCATGTAAGTGGTACAACAAATCCGGATGTAGCAGTATCCGGAACAAAAGTTGCCGCTATAAATGTCGGTGATGGCGCTACCACAACAAATATAGATTTTGATGGAACGATTGGTC
>CANNRM010000075.1 GCA_947508155.1 Rickettsiales bacterium
ATGAGATTTACATGCTGATATTAATATATTAAATGAATCAGCTTGAGGCAGCAATGTAATTGCTGGTGCTGGTGGCAGAAAGGGTGCTCTTGTATAGGTTTCTTGTGTAGTAGCTTTTCTTTTTGGTGGCATAACATTCTCTTAATTTGTTGGTAACCACCCACTTCATCCCGGGCTTGGCCCAGGATCCAGTTCTTAAAACTATAGTTTCCGCGTACCTGTTTCCCGAAGCTTTAGCGTACAGAGAAGCGTCAGTTTAAATGACAAATTGACACACTACTTCGTGTGCATTATTCAGTTGCAGCACTGGATCCCCGATCAAGTCCTGGATGACGTGGGTGGTTATATTTGTTGAGAGATATAGCGTATACAAAGGTTGTTGTCAAATAGATTTAAAATTATTATTTTAAATCTATTATCGCATCCTTATAGTTTGAATGTCTAAAAATATAGCTACCAGCTACTAGCATATTAGCACCAGCAGAGATGCATTGTTGTGCGGTGGTAGGATTGATGCCTCCATCGATGGAAAGAATTACATCCTCTCTACCAGCATTTTTTAACATTTTAGAAATTGTAGAAATCTTATCGAGTTGATCTTCCATAAATGTTTGTCCGCCAAACCCCGGCTGTACAGTCATAATTAATATGAGGTCTATTTGATCTATAAGATTTTGCAATATATTAGCTGGTGTAGATGGAAGTAATGAAATGCCAGCTTTTACTCCAAGTTTTTTAATTTGGGTGATAGCATTTACTGGATTATCGACAGCTTCCAAATGAATTGTAATATAATCGCTTCCAGCTTTGACAAAATCTTCGAACAAATGCTCTGGAGAACTAACCATTAAATGTACATCAAATGGAAGTGTGCTATGTTTTCGGATGGATTTAATAACAGCTGGGCCAATCGTGATATTTGGTACGAAATGACCATCCATAACATCAATATGTATCATATCAGCACCCGCAGAAGATATCGCTTGTATTTCTTCTCCTAGACGAGCAAAATCAGCTGACAATATGGATGGTGCAATTTTTGTAATCAATTATTTCTCCCAACTACATAGTCTAATATATGATACAAATATTTTGTATATTCATCAGAATGAGGCAAAGTTTTTATTGCTTGTTCTGCTTCTTTGGATAGCATTTCAATATGAGTAGCTATCTTTTCTTTTACATTATATTGGCATAAGATTTTGAGTATATCATTAAAATGCTCAGATCTATTATTGCTTTCAAAAAAATAATATTCCAATTTTGCTTTGTCTTCTGCGTTTGCAGCGCCATAGGCCAAAATAATTGGTAATGTTATGCTTCCTTGCGCCAGATCATCACCAGTATTTTTGCCAGTGACGTTTGAGTCTGCAAAATAATCTAGCATATCATCTTTAATTTGGAACATTAATCCTATAATATCACCATATTTTTTTGATGCCGCGCATATATCTTGTGATTGATTTGAGATTATGGTGCCAACGTGAGTGCTTGCGCCAAATAAAGCTGCTGTTTTTGCCTGCGCAATATCTTCATATTCTTTTACTGATAACATTCTGTTTTCATAAAGACGCGCAAGCTGCATTACTTCGCCTTCTGCGATCACAGCAGATGCATTTGCAAGGCTTGTTAGAGCATCCATTGATTCACTGCGTACCATTAATTTGAATGATTGGCTGAAGAGGAAGTCGCCGACTAATATGCTGGCTTTATTTCCCCATTTGAAATTTGCTGTGGGGCGAGATCGTCTAGTGGAGCTTTCATCTACTACATCATCATGTAGTAATGTTGCCGCATGTATTAACTCTACAGCCGCTGCTAGGAACAGATGTTTTGTACCTGTATAACCGCATATTTTACTTATGAGAATAGTAAGAATCGGTCTAATTCTCTTTCCGCCCGCGTCAAAAATATATGTGCCAACATCTTCGACTAAGATTTCTTTGGATGATATAGAATCAGCAATAACACGTGATACTGCAAATAAGTCATCTGCAAATATATCTTTCAAATTTATCGACATGGTTACTCTTTGCTTTGTACAATAATTTTATCTAGAGCTTCAGGTTCTAATATGTAATCTGGCGCTACTGCTTTAAATTTTGTTATTGCTTCATCTGAATCTTTTGAAATTGCGCTTATATGTTTCAATAGTTCTGCGTACTATAATATTGTGGCTTCAGCTAATGTAAATTTGCCTATCTTAGATTTTGTGAGTTCGGGAGATTCTAGAGAATAATCTACGGTCATAGTAGAGTTAGTATCATTTACACTATTAGCTAATTTGCGCATAAAATCTGTTAATACAGACATATAAAAAGTGCTATTCAATTCTGCATTTTCTGGCAGGTGAAATAAGGTGAAATAACTATTAGTCAGATATTTTACCAAGAGTGGATATTGCTGTATTGAAAGTACGCCACCTGAGGTCCATGATGTAGGTGATGCGGTATCTAAATGAGCGTTAGTAGAATTTTTGATATCAAATCCTACATCGTGAAAACTAATGCCAAAATTTGGTATGTCTAGATGAAGTTCTGTTGGCTTTTCTTTAAGATGTAGGTTGAGTTTTAAATTTATAGAAACGGGGTCATCTTTTGTATCTAAATCTAGTGCAGAAAAGTCTAATTGACGAATCATGGATTTGGTAGATCCTAATAATGTATCTGGGAGAATGCTTAAGAGCGTTTTTAGTGATTCATCTAATTTTTTATTATATTTAGCTTTGCTTTTGATTGTAGATGCGCTGTTAAAATCAAATTTTATATCGTTTGTAGAAATATTTGCACCGGAAGATATTTTTGATGAAGCCTCTTCAAAAGTATTTGATGTAAAACTTTCCCAATTTTTGATCTGTATATCGCTTAAAAGGTCTGCTGTAGCAAATGTTTTGGCTCCAGTATGTAATGTAGTATTTAAATTATATTGTAAGTTAAATGGTATATATACGCCATATACAACACTTGTGGATATGCTACGTTGTTGATCTAGTGGGCATTGATTCGCAATTTTTACAGCTATTTCATAATCCTGAGGAATATTTTTCATCAACTCATTTAAATTTTCGTATTTTTTTGTGTGTTTGGCAGACAATGTAATATCTATATTTGCATTATCTACAATATTTTGATTATCTGTGATATCTCGCAAATTGGCATTGTGTGTCCTAAGACTAACGCTCTGTAAATTGCTCAATATGTCTAAATTGTTAGGATTTTTAATATTTTTTCTAATGTCACTTACGCTTATTGGCATATAAACTGAATGTCTAAATTCTCCACTAGATATCAGGTGTTTTTGATCCTTTGTAGGCTTAGTTTCAATCGCGCTCTCACCATTATAATAGGTGAATAATTCTTGTGTAAAAATATTATATCCAATAAATACAGGGTCTTTATGTTTAATCAAAGCTTTAGAGGTGTCTTCAATTACATTATGCAATTTTACGCCAAAAGAAAAGGGAAAGCCTGAAATTACGGCTTTGTCAAAACGCACTCTATGTGATTGCGTTACATTTAACATTTGATCAGATAGCTTTTGGTTTATAGATTCTGATATATCCGATGTGATTTTGAACCATATGACACTATATATTGCTAATATTCCTGCCACTATAAATAAAGGTAATTTGATTTTCCTGTTCATGATAATTTCTTATATTCGTTATTGAGTTTTCGTAAATCTACAAACCATATGGTTATTACTAGCAAGAATACTACCATGAGCATAGGAGTTATCGATTCAAATGTAGCAGATGGGTACAAAATAAATATGAATGATTGCACAAAAGCACCAAGTGACTTGCCCAATTTCATTCCAACAATCTCCGCGGCGGCTTTTCCTTTGGTTCTTAATTCTACTGATAAAGGTATGTAGGCCATTTCTTTCGTGGAGTCAAATAGTGAATATTTTGTCGATTTACTCAAGATGTTTTGCGCTGCACCAGCAAGTACGGCGGCATATAACGGGCTAAAGGATAAAATATCATCAATTTTATTGCCCCAAATTACGAACACGAAAAATAATATCCCTGTTATGGCCATCATAAAGGGAGTCATCAGTGCTGCTATAAACCAACTACGGCGTAGTATATTACTGCCCAAGATTGTCATTGCCACACAGGAAGTGCCCATCCATATATTAAAATTCCCCATAAAGGCTAAATATTCATTGGTGGATGGATATAATTCTCTGAGTTTGTTCTTCCAAGGTCCTTCGATCACATTCACTACAAGTCCGTAACAAACAACCATCACAAGAATATAGCCAATATATTTAGAGCTGAGGATTAATTTGATACTTTCGCGTGTTGATAAAGATGTTTGAGTTGCATAAGGATTATGCGCAATTTCAGTAGATTTGATATGTACAAAAACGTGTGTGTGGATGTAGCGTAGGATCAACATTGCGGTGATACCAACTATGGTAATCATCATTACCACAAGCTTCAATGTAATTTCTGTAGTATTCAGGGCATTCGGCGTAATGCTGTTTAGCCACATGTAGCAAATGCCATCAGTATCTGCAAAATATACTATGGAATTTCCAGCAACTATAAGGCCTAAATTGCCTACCATTGCAAGGATCGGGTAAAATCTTCTAGCTTTTGAAGTGTCTATAATATGGTTCGCAAATTGCCAAAACATTAGATTAATTACAACTACAGACCATAACTCGCCGAAGATATACATAATGATATATCCCCATTTGCTAGCAATTTTGATAAACCACTTGAAATTAGGAAATTGATGTATTAATGTTGCTATTAGCTCAGATGAGGGGTGATATATATCCTGATTTGGGTATATTACATAAGTGAATATCCA
>CANNRM010000076.1 GCA_947508155.1 Rickettsiales bacterium
GCTGATCAGCAGAGGAAAAAAGAGCGTAAAGCAAACTCTAATGGTGTAGAAGATATTACGGATAATAGAGATAGAATTATGGATGCGAGAGCTCAAGGGAAAACATTGGCTTTTGCATTTGAGAGCGATACTGCTAAGATGGCCGCCTATAGTGCCGGGAAAAATCTTTATGAACCAAATAGAGTAACAAAATTTATAGCTGATGTTGTGGTTAAAGTCGTGGCTCGTGTAGGCGGAAAATGGAAATATACTCAGACAGAAAGAGATACTTATAATGAAATACGTGAGAATGCAACAAATACAATTTTGTTAAATTCTAAGGGCGTCGGGACCCTAGACTTTAATGATGCCAAGAGAAAGCAAAAATATTTATATGCTACCGGCTATATTAAAACTATGGAGCATTTTGATAATTTTAAGGAAGGTCATAAAACAGATCCAGACCTCAAGCTGAAATCATTTATGCTAGATGTATATGATGATGTTGATAAAACGCAGAAGCGCAAATTTTGGCAGAGTAATGTACGTGGAGTTGATATTGAGAATCATAAAGAAAAACTGCTGGAGTTTTGTATGCCCAAAACATGGGAGGCTACTCAAGACGAAACAATAAAAAAATATATTATGACAGCTGCTATCTCTCCTTCTACGGGTATGCCAGTAGCCGATGCGGCTAGTATGGGGTCTATGTTGAAAGCCTTAAATAATAAAACTACTCCTGACGTTGTAAAGGCTGCGTTTGCTAAGGCGTTATATGGCAGCGATAAAATCGATCAAATATTACGTGCAAAAAATGCTAAGAGTGTGTCGGATATACAATTTTCTAAATATGATGTGACGTTGTTTATAGAGAATAACTCACATCTTGTTCCACCTCCTAAAAAGCAAGTTCACAGTCATAAGCCGCAAAAAGGCGGAAAGAAGAGTGGGTTTTACAGATTATCATAGGTGTTCATTATCTATTACGGATAAACAGTCTTTATTGACTAATTGGTATTATTAATATAAAACACCATTCCTATCTCCTTGTAGGTTTTGCCCGAGTGGCTCCAATCTCTTGTCACTTCTACTAACCCATTCATCCTACGATAGAAATGAATCGCTGGGAGGTTTTGTTCTAACGTATATACCTGAAACTGCTCATACCCAAGCGCACCTATAGCTTCTTTTGCTTTCTCAAATAAGGCTTTGCCTATGCCAAGTCGTGAGTAGGATTTTTGTACATATATTGCATAAATTTCTCCCCACTCTTCTTCGTCGCCCTTAAAACTCGAATGTGATACCCAGGATTCCATGTCTTCGGCTGTTCTCATAGGTCCTAAATTGCAATATCCTACAATTTTATCATCCATTATAGCGACTAGTGATTTACTTTTCTTCGCAGAATATATCTCTTCTTGCCATTTCCTACGTTCTTTCCAGTCAACTGCTGATAGGATGCCTGAGTAAGATTCGTCCCAGGATAGTTTATTAATCAGGTTCATTTCTTCCGTATCTTCTGTAATAGATTCTCTAATTTCTAATCCATTCATTTTGTTGCTCCCAATATATGATCAATTGACGGTAATATATTATCAAACTCAATACGAATTGCATCATCTATCTGATGTCTAAACCATGTCATTTGCCGTTTTGCATATTGCCTTGTACGTGCTTGTGCCAGAGCAATTGCTTCGTCTTTGGAGATAGTGTTGGCTAAATACGCTTTCAATTCATTAAATCCAATAGCCTTTTCTGCTGCTGTATATTCATCATATAAGGAGCATACATAAGCTACCTCCTCCAGAGCATTGTCTAGCACAGCTATAAAGCGTTTATCGCACCTATCATAAAGCATTTTTCTTTCTGGTTCCAAGATAATAGTTTTTATATCATAATTTTGTAGGAAAGATTGTGGCTTATCCTTGTAAAATTCCACAATAGAATGACCAGTTTGCATGAAGATTTCGTAGTATCTAATCACACGTTGTGAATTAGATTGGTGAATTTGAGCAGCTCCTATTGGGTCAAGTTGACGTAGCTCATCATAGAATTTTTCATTGCCTAATTCTTGAAACTTACTTCGTGTATTTGCTCTAATCTCGGCTGTAATCTCTGGTATATCATGAATGCCATAGCATAAGGATTTGATATACATACCAGTTCCACCAACAAGAATTGGTACCTTGCCACTGGAAGTAACGTTATTGATCGCAGTAACAGCATCCTGTATATATTTTCCCACAGAATAATCATCTGTTACAGATATATAGTTATACAAATGATGGGTAATTGACTTTGTGTCAGCTATAGAAGGTGCGCATGAAAGAATAGGGATTTCTTGATAGACTTGGATGGCATCAGCATTGATAATCTCTCCGCCAACTTTATTGGCAAGATCTAGCGCATATTGACTTTTACCACTCGCTGTTGGTCCTGCTATAACAAATAACTCTGCTGACAACTTAATTCTCTTTTCTATTTTTTAGAGACAAATTCTCGAGTTTGATGGTCCAATCTGTGCATAATCTATCTCTATGAGAATGGATGATGGCTAGCTCTACTTTGGTTTTAATAGCATATAATTTTGAAAATACTAAAGGCAAAATCCAATATACAAATTGTCCTATCACAGCGCTGCCATATATCACCCCCCAGGTTTTGACATCAGAAATCAAAATTTTGGAAGTTTCATCCATTGAGACGCTGCTCCATATTTGTGTTAAATATGGCAGTACGCCTATGAGGTTAAAAGTGCAGATTGTAGCAGAGGCGCATTTTACATTTTTACGATCTACGAATATTACTATTACTGTAGGTAGCATGGCTGCTGAGAAGAATATAAAAGTATATTGAGAAAAGAACAGTATGATACTTCCAAGCAATAAAGCAAACAGCTTGATTAATATGGTTGTTGCCTTAAAATATGATGCATTATGATTTGTATTGTAAAGATTCATATCTATTCCCTATATAACGAGTATTAAAGCAACTAGCATGCATAAAAAATATGAAAACAAAACTGTAAGTCTTTGACCCAAAGATAATCCAATCTCGTACATCTGTTCATCATCCGACAGATATTGAATTGTATCGGTTAGATCTAGTACTTGCCTATATGCTACCTTGTAACCTCTATAATCATTTTGGAAAAGTTGAGCATTAGAAATAACGTAAAGTATTTGCGATAAAGAGCCGGTAGAAGCAAGTTCTGCGATCTCGGATGTAATAACTTTTTTAAGCTTAGTGCTATGCAAATTATCATTGATCCATTCGATTAATTTCTGAGCTACAATGCTGCATAAATGAGGTATTTTAATATCATGAGAATTATCTTGCGCAATTGCCAATAAAGATATGCCTTTGAGCATTATGGATTTAGATAAATGCTCTGGTTCTTCGCCTAATTTATTGTCTAATAGCGCGTTATCAGGCAACCTGCTAGATACGAAAGCAGCTATATGTTGGTCTATAGAGAGTTTGCTTGGAGTGTGAGCTGCAATTTTATCTAGCGAAACTAATAAATCATCTAGCGAGAGGACATAATCATTTACTACAGTAGGGCTAAGGCATGGAATATAGCGATCACATAGGTATAATTGTTGTTTGCCTATATAGTCTGAAGCATTGGCGGTAAATGCAGATGCTATATTATTGATTTTATCGAGATATTCGTACGGAATTTGCGCCTTATGTTCGGGCGTTAAGGTTATTTTCCAATAATTGCGTCTTAAAATCTTGGATAGCTGATCGAATAAAGCTTTATTATCACTATATATAGCTGAAAATAATATATTTGGTATGGATTCTAAAGTTATACAAAAATCCTTTACTCTGATAGGCGAATAAGCATCAAGTAGCGTGAAAACCTTGAGCATCATTTCTTCTTTCTCAGAGTCTATGGCGGTCGAGAAGGTCCGATTGTTACCGCTGACAGCGGAAATGATTAGATCTTCTATGTCTGTTTTGCTCTTGGCTTTTTGAACCCAGCGCATGAAATTTTCATCATGACATAATTTTATGCTAGAATCATAAAATGCGTACATCGCGCTTGCTAGTGCGTCTGGATGCGAATAATTATGAGCTTCAAACAATATTGTATGTCCAGAAACATGCTGACGATTATCGATTTTACGCACTTGTTTTGCTTGAGGAGAATATAACCAATCATAAAGTTGAGTTCCATTCCATCGATATAAAGGATTGTCATCTAATGTATATGCAAGGAATATTCTAAAAGCTTTTGGTATCTTACTAGCTTTAGTAATAACATCGTAAGTTCCCTCTTCTATACGCTTTGCATTAAAGATTTTTGGATCATGTCGCTCGAAATTGAGAGTTAGACCAGTGAGGCTATAATATACGGTCATGCCCAATGCATAAATATCTGCAGAAACCCCAGATTTGGTGCGTCCAGTTTGTATCGTGTCGCTAATTTCAGGTGCTAAATAAGATGGCAATTGATAAAAATTAGGTAATGCAGAAATAAATTCTCGGAGAAAAATCTTATTATTTTTTGTAATGATAATATTTTGAGGATTGATATTACCATAATTTAGATCATGAATATTGCAAAACTCTATGCATTTTACTAGTGCTGGAATGAGGTTGTTTTCGACCAGATCAGGGTCCATCGGTCCATTCGTTTCTATGTAATGCTGTAATGTATCTAGTGGATCATAAGATTCGACTATGACGACAAGCTGATATTTTTTACTAGTTGAAAGTTTTACTAATGAATATGCTAGTATCTTATTCATTTCTGGAAATGGATGTGTTTTGAGAATCTCAATCTCGCGTATTGGCGGATTA
>CANNRM010000077.1 GCA_947508155.1 Rickettsiales bacterium
AGCTGGATGGAGACATGGTGACATGGCGCCTATGGCATATGTTGAATTTGTTGATAGGGATGTGACAGCTAAAGGTGCTATTACTCCGAGACAAAAAGTAGAAAATATGGAAGAAGAACTTCCAGTATCAGAAGCAAAGAAATTATAAGGTTTTAAGTTATGGCAAATCATGAATCGTCTAAAAAGGCTTATAGACAAACAATTAAAAAGACTCTAAGAAACAAATCTAGAGCTAGTCGCATTAAAACATGCGTAAAAAAAGTATTAGCCGCAGTTACATCTGGTGTAGTTGTTGAAGCTGAGGCGGCGTTTAAAGTTGCTCAGTCTGAGATTATGCGCGGTGCTAAACATAATTTATTCAAACCAAATAATGCATCTAGACAAGTTAGTCAATTGGCTCATAAGGTCAAGTCTATTGCTGATGCGAAATAATTTTCTATCGATATAAATACGATATTCTAATTAATCCCCGTTTTCATGGGGATTATGTTTTTCTAAATTCATCTTATATATTCGGAGTATTTATGCAAAACATCTTCAAAAAACTGATTTCAACTTTATTTATAATTTCAATCGCTAGTGGAGTTTCTATGGCAAATGATAAAACAGCAGATATTACCTCAAGCCAATGTATGATATTAGAGTTAAAATATGGTGAGGTCACAATCAAGTTCCGTCCTGATTTAGCTCCAAACCATGTTGCTCGTATCATTGAGCTTGCAAATCAAGGTTTTTATAATGGAGTAGTATTTCATAGAGTGATTCCTGGATTTATGGCTCAAACTGGTGATCCTACTGGGACTGGTTCTGGTGGTTCAGGCAAAAAGCTGAAAGCTGAATTTAGTAAAGAGCCACATTTGCGTGGTACAGTGTCAATGGCGCGCGCTAATTCGCCTGATTCTGCTGATAGTCAATTTTTCATAGTATATGATACGTCCCATTTCTTAGATGGTCAATACACAGTCTTTGGTCAAGTGACTAGTGGCATGGAATTTGTTGATCTAATCAAGAAAGGTGCAAAAAACAATAATGGTGCTGTTACTGATCCTGATAATATCATATCCGCTAAGATCGTAGATTGTAAATAAACGTAATCATACCATTTCCCAAATTAAATTGCTTTTCCGCGGTTAATTTTGGAATATGGTTACAACCTACTCACGCCATCGGTACTGCTACTTGGTGCTGGCGCAGAAGAGTCAGTAGGTGCTTGTGTATCATCATATGGATTATAGGTATCGGATGTTCCATATGGTGATGTGTTAGGATGCGTTTCTGAATCTTGTAGATCATGTTGCAGAGCGTTGCTAAGCGCTTTTTCATCATCACTTTGCACATAGTCGGCTCCAGACGTATGTTGAATACAATCCCACATCTCTCCAAGATTCATAATTTTAGGTACGCATTTTTGTGCTACGGCCTGAGATTCTCTGAATGCATATTTAAGTTCATTCGTTATCACATCAATTACGCCAGCTTGTTCAAGGCCTTTGAACACCCAAAAAGTTACAGAAATAGTTGCAACCATAACAAGGATATACCATTTAGAGAGTATTCCATATACGAACATCCCCATTGGATTAGCCATGCCACGCTTGAGCACAAGAAGTGGTAGCTTATACGCTTGACTAAAAAACTCCTGCCACATTATGTCCTCATTAATAAGATTATACTATTTCCTGAAATTAACCGTACATAAGCGATTTTTCGGGGTTTGCCTTTGCGCACATATTAAGTATATGCTTACGCAGGCTTCACCCTCAAATCACTTATGTTCAATTTAATTTGAGTAATAGTATTACATATTAGGTTAGTACTAGTGGAAGGATAGTGCAAAATTTTTTTGTGATAAAAGTGATTTTGGCTATCATTATTCTTATGCATGGGTTGGAAAGACACATTAAAATTCATACAGACCAGCGCATAGATATCCAGATAATACTAATATACTTGGAATGAATATCATATCCATGCCTAATAAAATGAAGGCAAAGTCCCATTTTAATGTACTCATTCCCATGCTTGCTATGATTAGTGATGGAATAATAAGAGGGATTATTATGGCAAGAATTAGGTTGGTATTTTGTCTAAAATAGGCGTGGATAATGTTTCCAAGCAGGACTATTGCAATAATTTGAATGAGGATAAGTGTGATTATAGTTATTAGATATAGAATGTGATATATTTGTAGGTCGAAAAAGATAGCTATAATTGGTAATGTGCATAATATCCCAAAGCCTGTTGATATAATCATTCCGCAATATTTAGCTATGATTATTGTGGATGGACGTAAGAATGCGCATAAATTCTCTAGAGTTCCATCTTGCATATCGGTTTTTATGAGATGGTTAGGAATAGTTACTGCGGACATGACGCTAGCGAAAAGGACGAGCGTCATCTTTGTATATTCATTGCTTGCTTCATTTGAGAGCATTATGGATAAGATAATACTAGCAAGTAGCATTATATAAGCGCTATGACGAAAAAGATGGTAGTTTCTGTGATATATCGTGAGTTCATATTTTAGAAGATGGAAGAAGTTGTTCATATCATATTTCGATCTTAAAAGAAAAAGGTAGCACATCTCTGTGTGAGCTGAAAAATATAATACCACCATTATTTGCCTTCGTCGCCATTAAATTGCTCAGTAGTGCGGTATTTGCGTCATCCAGAGCTGAATCGATCTCATCTAGAACCCAAATATTAGTCATAGATATAAGCAACTTAGAGATGGCGAGTTTTTGTTTGTTTCCAGCTGAAAGCTTATAGCAGAATATATCGGCCATTTCCTCAAGTTCTGTAATTTTCAGCGTAGCAGGAATTAGCATCTCGCTATGTTCAAACCCGGCCCAGAAAAGCAATTGTTCACGTGGTGTTAGGTCGTCTTTAATGCCAAGATTGTGCCCTATGTAATTGACGTGGGTTTGTGTGTGAATTATATCGCCAGTTTTGGGTTGGATTATTCCAGCGAGAATGCGTAAAAATGTAGTTTTTCCAGCACCATTATGCCCAGTGATTTTGACGATAGCGCCGGGCAGGGTCGTAAAGGATGGTGGGTCCAGGAGTGTAGAGCCGTGTGTAGTATAGGTGATGTTTTCAAGTGTTATCATCGCGATGGGCCTTGGTTTTGTTTTTTAGTGTTGGTTAATGAGCGTGCTGCGCGACGTAATATATGATTTTCATTGCGCAAATTAAATGGCTGGGTAAGGCTGCGCATCATTTTGGCTGCTATATTGTGAGATTTTGTTGGAGACGTGGGATTGGGGGTAGGGTTATTAGTACCAGGTTGCTCAGATGCTGCTCCGATGTCGCTATGATGCGTTTTGTTGCTTGGGGGTGTTGGTATGGGTGTATTTGGATTTTTTGGAGTATTATCTATTGCTGGTTTTGGTGTGGGTACTACAAATTGTGGTTTTCCCCCTCCGTGTGCATGGTTTGTCATGATGCATCTCTTTAATTGCTTTGATGGACTGATTATACCATATACCACCTAAAGAGCAGAATTACAATACTGTAATTCTAATAAAACTATGTAGTTGCTGTGATAAATTTGTGCTGCAACAAGTGTCAATAATAGGATAAAAGGACTATATGGCCCCCGGGTCAAGCCCGGGAGTTATATTAATGAGGGAGAAGACTAACAAACAACAGAAACATATACTCTGTTATCTGCTCTTCTTGCGAATTTTACAGCACCTTCTGCGATTGAGAAGATTGTGTGATCTCTACCTAGGCCAACATTGTCGCCAGGATGAAATTTTGTACCACGTTGACGTACGATAATATTTCCAGAAATTACTAACTGACCATCACCTTTTTTAACACCAAGGCGTCTACCAGCAGAATCGCGGCCGTTCTTCGAACTACCACCAGCTTTTTTGGTTGCCATTTCTTACTCCTTACTTGCTTTCTTTTTAATATCAAGAATCTTTACTTGCGTAAGATCTTGTCTATGACCATGTTTACGACGATAGTTTTGACGACGCTTTTTCTTGAAGACAATTATCTTCTTGTCGCGCATTTGGCTAACGATCTCAGCAGTTACAGTTGCTCCTTTTACGATAGGGCAGCCGATAATAGATGGCTTTGAAGCTTCGCCAATCATTAGAACGTCACTGAACTCAACTTGAGAACCAGGTTCGCCTTCTAATTTTTCTACGCGAAGAACATAATTTTTTGTAACTTTATACTGCTTACCACCAGTCTTGATAACTGCAAACATAGCTTATTTACTCAACGTTAATTTATAACAGCGCTCAGTATATAGGCGAGATCTCAATATGTCAATAGCGAAGTAGAATTTTTTACAGAAATTTGGTTGCATCGATAATAGAGGTAAAATAATCTCGATCTATAACATCATTTGTTACGCCATTTACGTGAATTAGTACAGGGCGGACACGTCATGGATCCGTAAATCAAGAAAATGCGATTTGAGGATCCGCTTACTTAAATCATATTCATAATTGCATTTTCCAACAATTTTAGATCTTCTGGTCCAGAAAGTGAATGTGTGCCAGTCTTTACGAGGGTGCATAATGCATTTTCCGAAGTTATTTTATCGATTGTCACTAATGATTTTTTATATGATACTTCTTGGTCATTCATACCATGCAAAATATGTATGGGGCAATTGATATCAATTTGCTCTGAATTTAATAAAAGGTGATTTCTACTTTCGTGAATCAAATTATGACTAATATTATAAGTATAAGGTCCAACTGAAAATGTTACTATTCCTTGATTGTCAATAATCGACCTAGCTTC
>CANNRM010000078.1 GCA_947508155.1 Rickettsiales bacterium
GCCAAGCGTAAGGCTCGTGGATATAAATTTGAGCATTTCAAAGTAATGGCATATTTGCTAACCGGAAAACTAGATTTGAAGAAAGTAAATCCATTTCTACCCACTTGAATTTTAGAAGAGCCATTTTTTTCTTATATACTTTTATTAACCCGTGATATGCGTCTGCTTTGGTAATATCTGTGGTTCTACTAAGAAAGTGAGATAAATCAAATAGTTGTTCAGCAATGTCTAAATCGCAACCATCTGTGAAATGCAACTTAGAAATGAGAGCTTTTTGAAAGTCTTTAGAATTCATTGAAGCATTGTGTAAATTTAGTATTATGTTGCCTAATGTATTATAGACAGAAGCTTCTTTCCTGGGTGATACTTTCTTGGCTAGATTTAATAATCCTGGGTGATTATGATAACCTAAAAATTGTCGTGATATTTCCTCTAGATATATTACTCTTTTTGTAGAGTCGTTGCTGATAGTCAGTAGCATTGTATAATAATTGGATATTTTTTCGCCTATTACAACTTGGTTATATATATCATTGGTGGAGTTGTTATAAGATTGTGTTTTGGTATTCGGTGTGTAATCTAATATATAACGTTTTGTGCTGCGTCTTAGTTTTTGATATAATTCAATGATATTGATCAATTTTTCTTGTGCAACTAGATAATTTTTATCTTTGATCGTTTTTTCAATTTCTAATCCGTGGGTGAGATTTATTATGTTTAAGAAGCTCAAATATTCTTCAAATATACCAGTTCTTTGCCCAAGATATTTAGATATCTCAAGATATGGTATTGCATCTAATTGGTTGCCTTGATAGATATATGTTCTGCCGAGAGAATATATAACGCGAGCATACATTTCTGGGAGATCTTCAAGTATTGATAGTTCTGTATATATTTCTTCTTTTGTCATTTTGTCAAAATCAAGTTCTACATTGCTGTAATTATTGACGTAATGCTCAAGTAAGTTTTTGGTGTAAAGTAATAGTTTGCGAGCTTTCTCGCCGTCATTTTCATTATACATATAATAGTTGGATAAAGCGTGTAAGCTATGAGTTGTATCTAATACAATATGTATAGATATGCCATGGCTGTGTATGTAGTCATGAATTTTAGGATTTTCTAGATAAGAGACTATCGGCTCAATATATTTTACTAAGTCATTATTCTTATGCATCTGTTCTTTTAAAATATTATTTGCAGAAAAATTATGATTTTGTGCAATTGATAGGAATGCTTTTATATCAGGGTCGAGGGCAAGATCTGTTGTGGGGAAAATAGTTGGCTTAATAAAATGTTCACTTGCCATCCATTGTTTTAGAGCTGGTGCTATTAGTATAACGGTTAGTATTGTTGCGGCAATGACGACAGTAATTTTTTTTATTTTGGGTGTTGTGAGAAGAGTATGTGTTGTTTCTGTATCTACTAAAATGCCACCATCCCAGGCATTTTGAAGAGACTGATAATCGCTTTGAAATTCCCATATTAATTTTTGCAATTCTACTTTATGTACCATTAGTTCTATGAGTTTTAATATAGAAAGATATGTGTTGCGTTCTGGCGTGAAATCTACGTATTTTATATTGTCAATACGTATATCGGAGTCGTATTTTTCTAGTACTATAATAATATTATTTTCTTTATATACAGTAGTAGTTGTGTTTGTTGGAGAAAAATAAATATGATAGATATTTGTATTATGTTCATGGCCTGTCATTACATTAATACCAGCCAATGAGAGATATTTGGATAATTTGTTAAAGCATTTACTTCTATCGTCGGAGAAATCGAAATCTATAGAATATACTAATGAATCGCTGTATTTTTTGATGGTAGATAACGTCTTAATGAAGGCTGTCTCTATCAGTAAATTGAAATAATATAGCCTTATATGCTGTAATTTACCTGACTTTTGCATGATGTCAATTATGTGATCGCGAGAATTGTTCCGTAATTTATTCATTATATTAGAAATATGTGTTGTAACTGTTCGGGATGATATATCTAAAAGGGTGGCAATTTTTTTTGCCCCACGGTTGTGTAATATACAAGATAATATGTCGATCTCACGTAATGTGAATTTTACGTTAGCTATTTCTTGTAAATGCGTATTATAAATCTCTTCGCGTTTAGCGGGGTAGCTTTGAAATCCCATGAATATCCTTTAAATTAATAATTATGCAGCATATGTTTGGTGTTGTTTAGTTGTAGCATATCAACTCTTAGTTCATTTGCAAAGAAATTTTTTATCTACGTATTTTGTGCCTAATAATAGTAACTAGAATATTTTAGCAGGTATCTAATAAAATCTTTTATATGCATACTTGCTATTGAGGGTGACGTGGGTAGTTACTGTGTTGTTTAATAAATGAAGGTTAGTAAAATGCTGAATAATAAAATAATTGATCAATTGAGCGTGAGTGCCGTAATTGTAAAATCTACAATAATGTTTTGCGTAGGAATATGCATAAGTTGGGCAGTATCTACACTGCATGATACTTCTGTGATATTGATGATAGTAGTTTGGGTGATGTGTGAATTGATAGCTAATGTTTTGATAAGGCCAATGATAGAGTTAGTAGAGAATCTTAGAATAGGAGAATAATATGTCGGTACATTATAAAAATTATGGACGAATGGATTATATAGATTGCCATGTGGCTCAGA
This sequence comes from Rickettsiales bacterium, assembly GCA_947508155.1. Lineage (GTDB taxonomy): Bacteria > Pseudomonadota > Alphaproteobacteria > Rickettsiales > Rickettsiaceae > CANNRM01. The sequence goes on from CANNRM010000078.1 coordinate 2,665, forward strand.
AAATAAGATTACGTAGGTTGTTTTTGGGGTTTAGTCAAGAAGTGATTGGAAAAGCGCTAGGGATTAGTATTCAGCAAATACAAAAATATGAAAAAGGTATCAATAGGGTATCTAGCGCAAATCTTTATCGTATTGCTAAGATTTTAGATGTACCAATATCATATTTTTTTGAGTCTATAGATGAAAATATTCCAAGAGATGCATATGTTGCTACATTAGATAATAATTTTAGGCTTGTGATGGATGAAAAAGAGACTTTTGTGTTGATTAGAGCTTATAATAATATTATGTGTATGCAGTCTAAGAAAAAGATATTGGAATTGATGGCTGTTTTATCTGATAAGGCAGATTAAGTGTTTGAAAGTCTAGCATCTGGGGATCTCTGGGGGATAATGGATGCACAAGCGAGATCCTCAAATGTTAGACTTTTACGTGGGTAGCGTCATCCTAGCGAAGGCGGGGATCCAGCGAAATAAATTCTCGTAAGCGACTCTGAATTAACTTATGTTTTGCGTGTAAAATACAAGGAAAGCATTATAAGAACTGGATCCCCGCCCGCGCGGGGATGACGTCGCGGAGGTGAAAGTTTACCCTCAAATGTTAGGCTTTTTACAATTTTTCGATGTAATATTTCGAAGGATCTCTTAAATCCAATGATTTGTATCCCTGATCAAATAGCTTGCCGCTGTCATGTAATTTTGCAAGATAATGCCATGCTTTATCAAAATTATGCTCTGGCATTTTAACTGTTATATTTTGTTTTAAAATCAAATTCCATCTGCGTTCTCCATATCTGACGGCAGATACGACATTCCCATCAAGGGCAGGTTCATTTTTTATGCTATCAATTAGATGATCTGCATATAAGTTTGCATCAGAACCAACCACTTGCAGAAGATTCGGAAAATCTTCTATATGTTGTGTGTCTATAATATTACCTTCGAAATCTATGAGGGCAAGTTTTTGTTCGTGTTGCCAGATAGCAATAGGGATACGTTCTGTGATATGTATCACGATCGTATTTGGTAGGCGTCGCATGACGCTGAGATTTTTAATCCAACTATTTTTGATAAGGTTATGGTAGGTGTTTTTTAGAGATACTGCAAATAATGGAGTTCCCACGTCGGCATTGAGTGTGGCAACGACTTCTTTGGGTTCTATATGCTTGTTGCCTTTGATGATTACTGTTTCAAGTTTAAAACCAGCATCTGATGCTACTTCATAAAAATTTTCCCATATATAATCTTTTATGAAATTGAGGTGAGATGTAAAAAACCAGAAATACAATATAATAACAAGTAAAAGCTTAGCTATAGTAGATGTGTGCATGAGCCAAAAACGAGCCTTACGCTGGAAGGAAAGCTTGTTGTTGTTCGATGATTTAATGTGTATTTTACTCATGGATGATATTATAGATATGTTTGAAGAGATATTCTAGAAATAAATATATTTTGTGGGCGTAATTTACTTATAAAGGTTCTGCAAATATCTTTTCTTTATGAAATGCGCTAAGAAAAGATAAGAGGCTATCCTTTCTTAGTGACGTTATATCGTAACAGAACTCAAGAATTGACAAACCGTCTCAACTGCCCTAAAATTGCTCACATCTATAACATTGTGAGCATAATAAATGCGTTTTATATTTAGGCTACTGCAAAATTTTCGAATTCAAATAATCATCAATCTGTTGCTCTTCACGTTTCTTCTACTAAGTATGGTTTCATACAGTAGCGACGATCCTTCTTGGAATAATTATAGTGAAAATTATCATAGCAATTTCATGGGTTCTACGGGTAGCGTAGTATCGGATTTGATGCTGCAGTTTTTTGGTGTTGCATCCGTGTTTTACCTGGTGCTATTTGTATTATGGACAAAAATATTATGGCAATATAAATTTATGGATTCTTGGGGGCAAAAAATTTCTCTGGGAACCTTATCTGTTACGATTCTTGCGGCTTCTTTTGGAGCTATGGACTTTAAATTTCTACCTCCTAATTTTGGTGGAATTATAGGCGTTGTTGCAAAACCTTATCTGATGCTTTTAGGGCCAATAGCGCC
>CANNRM010000079.1 GCA_947508155.1 Rickettsiales bacterium
TTCTGTTCCATATAGATTTGAAGAAAACTCTCTTTTTACAAAAAGGAAGGGTGGTAAGGTTATAGAATTTGATAATATGGAAGAATTCTTGGTTCAAGTGAGGTTGACGAATTATCGTCTAGGCGTTACTAATGGATTCATTTACGCTGATTCAAAAATCAATGACTTTATTCAAGATAATATCAATTCAGATATAATATTTAAATCTCCAAATGACGCTGAAAATCTCGCTGCGCTTTTGCGTGGAGAGATAGATGGTTTTTTATCTGACAGAATTGTAGGCGCCTCGCTGGTGATTAGTAACAAAGTAGAGCATAAAATAACAGAGCAGAGGTTAGGTGTGAAAACGCCAATTCATTTTATGTTTAGCAAGAACACAGTGCCTGTAGAATTGGTGAATAAATTTAATGATTCTATCAAAACTTTTGTTATGAGTTCGGATTATAAAGAGACGGTCAAAAAATACATATACCCTGTGCTGTTGCTGGAAACTATAAATGCGGAATGGTTCTTTATTGTTGGCGTGCTTGGAACGATCTCTTTTGCGATTTCTGGGGTGGCAATTGCTGCGCGTGAGAATTCGACATTATTTGGAACTTTTATATTTGCTATGCTCCCATCAGTCGGTGGTGGTATATTGCGTGATATTATGATCAATCGCGGAGAGGTTGTGGGTATTTTCCTCACTCCATTCTATATGTATTGTATTATTGCGGTGGTGGTTGTTGGTTTTTGGATGGTCAGGCTATTTAATTTTTACGGCAAGCGAGATAAGGACGATGAGGCGATGTATAAATTCTGGGATAATGTTTTGATTTTCTCCGATTCGCTCGGACAAGCAGCGTTTATTGTGACTGGGGTTGTAGTGGTTGTGATAGAAAAGATTTCGCCTTTATGGTTATGGGGGCCATTTTTTGCCTTTATGACCGCAAATGGCGGGGGGATAGTGCGTGATTTGATGCGTAAGGATCGTGTGATCAGCTGTATGTCTGGGGAAATCAGCTCAGAAATCTCATTGATTTGGGGATTTTTGTTTGGGGTGTTTTTAGAATATAGTGCTCACAACCCAACGCCTGATAAAATCAAGCTTGCGGTGGTTATGGTTGTTGCTGGGGCTTTCTTGACTAGGGTTGTGACACATTATTTGAAAGTGTCTAATATTCATTTCAGACCTAGGGATTTGCAAGGGAGTTAGGTGTTTTTATAAATCTTCCAAAAAAACCCTTGACCTTTCCGTGATTTCGTATTATTGTGTGCTGATCTTTAATGAACTTTTAAGAGTATATCATGTCTAGAATATGTGAACTAACAGGAAAAGCGGTTATGAGTGGGCATAAAGTGTCGCATTCACAACGCAAAACAAATAGAAAATTTTTGCCAAATTTACATGTAGTAACATTGGCCAGTGTTATTTTGAATGCTTCATATAGCTTCAGAATTTGTACTAGAGCTTTGAAAACTATTGAGATGAAAGGCGGCTTTGATGGCTTTCTTGTTGGAGCTAAAACATGTTTGTTATCTAAAAAAGCTCAACTTTTGCAAAAGCAAGTTGTAGAAAGAATGTCAAGGAGTGTAGCGTAATGAAAAAAGAAATTCATCCAGCATATAAGCCTTTAAAGATTCGTTTTAGCAAAGATAGTTTTGATACTATGTCTGCGCATCATGCTAGTGAAATTTTGATGGATATCGATTTCAGAACTCACCCTGCTTGGACAGGTAAAGGCGTTGCGTCTGCGAATGAAACAAATCAGAATGTTAATGCGTTTAACAAGAGATTCTCTGGCCTTGATTTCGGTGCTAAGGTTTAGTAATTTTTGTCGTGAGTTTATTTTCGTCATCCTCGAGGCTGCGCAGCAGAGCTCGGGGATCTCGTAAAACAAGAGCGATATTTCTCCTGCGTCCTGAGATCCCCGAATTTTTGCTTTGCAAATCGGAGGATGGCGACGTAGCATGTAGTAGAATAACGGAAATTCTGGCGTCGGATTAGATAATACTAGGAGTCAAAAGCGAAGGCTACACTTAGTAGCTGAGCTTTACAACGACGACGTAGTATGTAGTATAAACAAGAACGGAATTTTCTTGTTAGATTAAAATAATACTAGGAGTCAGAAGTGAAGGCTACACTTAGTAGCTGAGCTTCGCAACGACGACGTAGTATTTAATCTAACAAGAAAATTTTTGACGCGGGGTGGAGCAGTCTGGTAGCTCGTCAGGCTCATAACCTGAAGGTCGTTGGTTCAAATCCAGCCCCCGCAACCAACCAATTTTTTTCATAGATTTTTTATATTAAAGGCGCGTCACCCGCGAGGAGCGTAGCGACGTGGCAATCTCACTTTTTTTAATCCCCTAAAAGCTATACACATAGGTATGATACTCATTATACCTCACAAACCCTAATTTCTCTCCCAATTTCGCAGAGATATCTACTGCTTGCATGATAGCTGTACTGCACTGACGATTTTTTGCCAGATTCAACCTCGTTTGTTGAAGAGCTGAGCCTATTCCTTGGTTGCGATATTCTGGCAGTACTGCTAGATTATATAACCCTGCTGTATCTCCTGTGAAAAACACACTTGCAGATCCAATTGGTTTACCATCGGAATAAGCAATATAATGTTTGATATCTTGGCTATCTATAAGTTGTTTGAAGATTTTGCATATTAGCTTGCTATCATTTTCAGAAAATCCGAAGCTTATAGAAAGTGGCTTTGCCCAATCATCTAATTGTTCTGGATTCGTAATTTCTATTATCTCAACATTATGTGGCACAATGACGTTATGAATATTATATTGAGCAAGATCTAGCGCCATTCCATTAAACCCATCATGTTTTACAAATCCGGCTTTAGTCAAATGTGTGTCTAGCTTTTTTTGTATAGATGTATCATTAATGAACCAACAAAGGTGAGGTTTTTTGTTGCGGTATTTTGATAATACATTCTCTATTTCGATCTCATAATTATTTTCTATATCTTTTGTTTTGAGTATGGAATTAAAATATGGGCTTTCAAATTCGGACAAGATTCCTGTGCTATGATCGGTGCTAAATACCTCACTGGCCATGAGTTTGAATGTTCTTTCGAAATTATCTTGAATTTTAGCTATAGACATAGTTTATTTTCCATTTTAGTTGTGTTCAGTTCGATTAATGCGTCATTGCGAGGAGCAAAGCGACGTGGCAATCTCACTGCTTCTATAAAATACTACCGAACATGCTACAAGTCACAATGTGCATAGTAGCAGGGAGATTGCCACGTCGCTTTGCTCCTCGCAATGACGTTTACAGCTTCTTTATTTTTTGAGTTGATTATTGGCTTCCTCTCTCACTCCACCAAACCATAACATTACACATACCACAAAATACCACAAATCCGCAAATGATCATCGCTACTGGCACTATCGTTCCATCGAACATAATTTCCGATATCATGACCAATCCCATGGCCGATAACTGTCTCAGCGCTGTGTTCATTGCCATTGCTGTGCCAGTCATATCTGGGAATATGGATAGTGCTTTTAGTCCAAATGTGCTAATCATCAAAGCGCCTCCAGCGGCAATTAATGTCATTGAAAAGGCTATGATATTTACATTTGTAGGATCTAGCTGGCTTATAGCAAATAATATAATCGTTCCTATGATTGTGAATATCCCACCAAGATTTTTTGTATAATTGGCGCCATGTGAACCTATGAGTTTTGCTGATATGAAAGAGAAGACGATAAATACTGTCATAGTAGCTGCTTGATAATAACTACATGTAACTAAATCCATTCCTAGATGATTGACTAAAATTACAGAGAGATTGGCAATATATACCATAATTATAGATAGAGGAGCGCATGAAATTAGACTGTAAGTCAGGAATTTTATGCTTTTTGATAGTTTGAAATAATCTTTTCCAATCGATGATATGTTAAAAACACGTCTTTTATTTTGTGGTAATGTTTCTTCTAAGAATAATAAGCTACCTAAAAATGAAATAGTGGCCAACCCAAAAATCACAGTAAAATTTGCTCTCCAATCAAATAACTCACATATCCATGCTCCTACAATTGGGGCACCTGCCATTGTTGCTGATATTAGTCCATTGAGCACGCCTATGAGTTGGCCCGCTTTTTCTGGGGGATATTTATCGAAGAATGCTGCTCCTGCAACAACCATTGGAACTGCCGCTGCTATACCTTGAATAAGCCTCTAAGACAACATGTAGTTAAAATTATCAGTGACTACGCATCCAAAGCTGCTGATCATAAACAGGGCCAATCCACCGAGCAATACTTTGCGTCTGCCATATGAGTCGGATAATGGCCCCACTATTAGTCCGGAGAAGCAAAGCCCTGCGAAATTTATGCTGAGAATTAGCGATATGCGGCTTTCCTCAACGCCAAAAAATTTGATCATTTGAGGGAATGCTGGCACATACATATCTGCTTCTGCGCATAGGGCGATATACATTATTGTGGCGAGGGTTACGAGCGCGATATCGGCGAGTTTTGGTGATAATTTGTTGAAGATGGGTTTATCTAGCATGTTGGTGCTCCATTTGGTGATTTGTGCGAGTATAAGTGAGTGTATGGAGTTCTTCAAGGGAATTATGTTGAGTAGCGAAGGTGGTGGTTTTCGAGGCGTAGCGCCTTTTCAAAATGGAAGTGCAACACTTGGTGATATTTGAGATATGTACGATCAGGTAGTTTAATGGGACTAAAA
>CANNRM010000080.1 GCA_947508155.1 Rickettsiales bacterium
GCGAGGAGCGTAGCGACGTGGCAATCTCCCTTTTATTATTGAGTGAGATTGCCACGTCGCTACGCTCCTCGCAATGACACAACAGAACACTCTGATATTTCTATAATATAATTTACGCAGCAGCTGTCTGCGTAAATTCCCAACCAAACTTTAACGATATAATTCTTGACCAAACTCAACTCACGATGTATATTTTGCGATTTGAACCAAAATCAGGATAATAATGACTGCAGACTTAATCTCCACCAAAGACTATCTATCATTCCTAAGCAACATAAAACAAGATATACAAACATCTCGCATACGCGCCAACCTATCCGTCAATAAGGAGTTGATATTACTTTATTGGAGAATTGGACATGAAATACTCAGACGTAAAAAAGAACAAGGCTGGGGCTCTTTTGTAATCAAACAACTTGCTCAAGATCTAAAATTAGAATTTCCAGAAATGCGCGGCTTCGGAGAACGAAACCTCATTTATATGCAGACTTTCGCGGCTGCATATCCAGATTATGAATTTACGCAGCAGGCCGCTGCGCAAATTACATGGAGTCATAATCAAGTTATTTTAGACGGAGCGCAAGACAAAGAAACTCGCGCGTGGTATATCCAAAAAACTATAGAACATGGTTGGTCTAGAGATATTTTGCGAATGCAAGTTGCAGCAAGACACCACCTCAATCTAGGCCATGCACAAACAAATTTTGCAGCCAACCTCCCAAAACCGACATCTGACCTCGCGCAACAGCTTCTCAAAAATGAATATAATTTCGACTTTCTAGGCCTTGCAGATGATGCTCATGAAAAAACCATAGAACAAGGTCTCATCGAAAATATCCGGAAATTCCTACTAGAACTTGGCTCTGGTTTTGCCTTTATGGGTAGTCAATATCGAGTTGAACTTGCCGGCGAAGAATTTTTTATCGATCTCCTTATGTATCACGTTAAGCTCAAATCATATGTTGTGATAGAACTCAAAGCTGGTAAGTTCAAACCAGAATATGCAGGCAAACTTTCATTTTATCTAACTGCGATAGATGCAGAAATTAAAGACAAAAATGACAGTCCAACCATCGGAATTTTGTTGTGTCAGTCATCAAATAAGCTTATAGTCGAATATTGTTTAAAAGATATAGGAAAGCCTATTGGAGTTTCCGACTATACAACTGCAAAACTTCCAAAAAATATGGCTAAATATCTTCCTACACAAGAACAATTCCAACATATAATGGATATAACATGTACGACATAAATAACATCTTCGCAAAAATCATACGCAAAGAAATTCCATCCACACCAATTTATGAAGACGACCAAATTATTGCATTCCATGATCTACATCCAGTAGCACCAATACATGCACTCGTAATTCCAAAAGGATCCTATACAGACTACTCAGATTTCATTTCAACAGCGCCTGTAGCAACACAAACATATTTCTTCAAAAAGGTTGCAGATCTTGCAAAAGAATTATGCGGCGAACATTTTAGATTATGCACAAATAACGGAGCTATAAGCGGACAAACAATATTTCATTTTCATGTCCATATCATGGGTGGCAAACAATTAGGGGGACTATAAATGACAAAACAAAATATCGCTATAATCAGCGCTAATAGCTCTATAGGTGGGCAAATTCTTAATATGCTGGTAGAAAGAAATTTTCCATATAGTAACGTTTACGCACTAGGCGCATCAACTTCTGTAGGTAAAAAGGTAAGTTTTGGAGAAGATAGAACACTTACCATAGAGGACACAAGAAGCTTTGATTTTAGCAAAGCAAACATAGTATTTAGCTGCCCTGGATCTGATATATCCAGATCTATACTAGAAAAAGCAATATCGCAAAATGCAATAGTCATAGACTCCACATCTCTGTACAGAGCTGATGAAGACATGCCATTAATCGTACCTGAGGTAAATCCTCACGAAATCAAACAACACAAGCTAATTTCAAACCCTAATTCCTGCGTGATTCCTATAGTTGCTGCATTATCACCACTACATAATGCGACAAAAATTAAACGCATCATCATCTCAACATATCAAGCCGTTTCTGATCTTGGCAAAGATGGTATGGACGAATTGTACAACCAAACAAAAAGCAAATATATGCAAGCAGACCTTATGCCCAAAGCATTTCAGACGCAAATTGCATTTAATATTATACCGCAAATTGGCGAGCTAGAGCATAATGGCGCCTCTGCCATAGAAGAACAAATAGCAGCAGAAATTCACAAAATATTAGGGAGCGAAATAAAAATAAACGTAACTTCTGTACGTGTACCCGTATTTATTGGACATACAATTTCTCTTAATGTAGAATTTTATAATAAGATGGATGCAAAAGAGGCCCAAGAATTGCTTGAAGAAGAGGATGGATTATCTGTAGCTCATGCGGAAAGGGACAACATTATATGTCCTATCAATATTGCAGGCGATGATTTCATATATATTTCTCGACTAAGAGATGATTTATCCACACTAAATGCCATCAATTTAGTAGTCTCAACCGATAATCTGCGAAAAGGAACAGCGCTGAATGCAGTACAAATAGCAGAGGAATTGTTGAAATAATAAGAAAAACCTTGACTTTGGAACAAAAATAAGTTAATATTCGTTTATGAAATTTAGCACTTTAGGGAAATAACAATCATGTCGAAACCATCTCAAAGCTCCGTTGTAACAAATCTGAATCCATTCCAAGAAGCTCTTCATAAATGCAAACAAGGTTTTGTTGTTGTATTCATTTTCGCTTTTGCTGTAAATATTGCGATGCTACTTACTCCTCTATATTCATTACAAGTACTTGACCGCGTTATAAGCAGCGGAAATAAAGAAACTCTTTTGATGCTTTCAGTTATTATTGCATCTATATATCTTGTGTATACCTTACTTCAAATTGCGCGTTCATTTACTCTGATCAAAATTGGAGAATGGCTCGACACCACACTATCTCCCACATTATTTGGACATGCTGTAGCATCTGCTTCAAAAAAACAAGGGTCAAGCGCTAGTCAGTTGCTACGAGATTTTCAAACGGTAAAAACATTCGTAACAAGCACTGGTATCAATACACTTTTTGATGCTCCATGGTCTGTTGTATATATAGCAGTAATCTTTATGATCCATCCATATTTAGGTTTTCTAACGGTATTTGGTGGAATTTTAGTGGTATCCACAGCCATGCTAAATGCTATCGCAACTAACAAAAAGCTTGGCGAAGCTACTGAGCATTCTATTAAAAGCATGACCCAAGCTGATATTGCAACGCGCAATGCTGAAGTTGTAGAAGCAATGGGAATGATGCGCAACGTATCTGCAAATTGGGCGAGATATAACAATTCTGCCCTTGCTTGTCAATCAGTTGCCAGCTACAGAAATGGTGTTATCTCTAACTTCTCTCGTTTTATTCGTAACATAATGCAAATGGCCGTGACTGGTATTGGCGCTTATGTAGTAGTGTCTACTAGCGGACGTGATATGTCAACAGGGGGCATGATCGCAAGCTCCATTCTCGTTGGTAGAGCGCTTGCTCCTTTTGATAATGCCATTGAGATGTGGAAAAGCATTAGCTCAGCAACTAAATCATACGGCCGCATCATGGAAGCATTTAAAGTAAGCACATTACGTGAAGATGCTATGCCTATTTCTGATGTGAAAGGTCATTTAGCCCTGGAAAATGTTTATTATGCACATCCAACTGACAAGCCTCTTCCACAAGGCGCACAACCAAAATATATATTGAAAGGTATCTCTTTCGCGGTAAATCCTGGTGAGATCGTTGCAATAATTGGCCCAAGCGCTGCTGGAAAAAGCACATTGGCAAAAATTATGACAGGCGTATGGCCTGCAACATCCGGATCAGTACGTCTTGATGGTGGCGATATTTACAAATGGAATAGAACGGATTTTGGTAGACATATGGGTTATGTACCACAAGGTATTGAACTATTTAGTGGTACTATAAAACATAATATCGCTCGTATGTCAGATGATATTGATGCGGATGAAGTTGTGGCTGCTGCAAAAATGGCTGGAGCTCATGAAATGATCCTAAAGCTTCCGGATGGATACGAAACAGATATTGGATCTGCCGGTAGCAATCTTTCCGGAGGTCAAAAGCAAAGGGTTGCTCTTGCACGCGCATTCTACAAGAAACCAAAATTGATCATTCTTGATGAGCCGAATGCGAATCTTGATGTGGCTGGCGAAGAGGCTCTGGCTGCAGCTTTAAGACAGGCCAAAGAACATGGGATGTCAGCGATTGTGATATCACATAGACCTTCCATTCTTGCTGCGGTAGATAAGGTTCTTGTAGTACAAGATGGCGCGGTAGCGGCTTACGGTGATACAGAAGACATATTGCGTCAAATGAAGTTACTACATGCAGATGGAGTTAATGCTCAGAAATAAAATAATTAAACCAAAAATCGTCGTCATTGCGAGGAGCACAGCGACGTGGCAATCTCCCTGAATCAAAGATTGCTCTTACAAAATGAGATTGCCACGCGATGCTAGCATCGCTCGCAATGACGATAAAAAACGACAAACAACATAGTGAGAACTAAAATGTCAGACAAAGATGCAAAAACAACAAAACCAGCGATAGAAGCTGAAATCATTAGCCCAAAAACTGCTGCACCTCAACCTGGCGCAGCAGCTGGCGCCGCTAATCCATTCATGGGCCC
>CANNRM010000081.1 GCA_947508155.1 Rickettsiales bacterium
ATATTATCCATGAATGGAAGAAGTGATAAATGAGAATTGCAAAAGCTATAAGTGATGCGGGTATATGTTCTAGGAGAGCAGCAGAACAACTCATCTTAGAAGGCAAAGTTACGATAAATGGGTCGGTTATTACATCACCAGCTCTCAATGTATCCGAAGAAGATATAATTCACGTAAATGGAAAAATACTTCCGTCCAAACCAATGCTACGTATATGGCTTTACCATAAGCCACCAGGACTTATTACCACATATAATGACCCGCAAGGAAGACCAACGATTTTTGAAAATCTACCTAAAAATATGCCCAAAGTAGTTTCCGTAGGAAGGTTAGATTTGCAAAGCGAGGGATTATTGATCCTTACGAATTCTGGGGATTTTGCGCGCGAAATGGAATTACCCTCTAGTAAAATAAAGCGTAAATATATTGTCAAAACATTTGGAGCATTTGATCTTCCTAAAATCCAAGCTACCACAAAAGGTGTTACTATAGATGGTGAATTTTTTCATCCTGAGAGCATCACATTGCTTGAATCCAAAGGAATGAATAGTATTTTTGAAGTTGTTTTAACAGAAGGCAAAAATCGTGAGATTCGTAAAATCTTTGGGCATTTTGGGCTTGGTATTCACAAATTAATCCGCACAGAATATGGTCAATATCAATTAGGGGATTTAAAACTTGGACATGTTTTAGAAATACGCTAATACCAATTATAGATAGCTGGACATTCCTCAATCTATTTGATATAATCCCCGCATAATACATCATATAAGGATATAAAATGAAAATAACTGCAACAACAATTAGAGCTGGGAATGTGCTTTTACATGAAGGCGTACTATGGGTCGTATCCAAACAACCAGAACATACTAAACCAGGCAAAGGCCCTGCTTATATGCAGGTAGAGATGAAAAATATTCTCACAGGCACTAAAATAAATAATCGTTTTAGTTCTAGTGATTATGTGGAAAGAGCTCAGCTTGAGCAGCGTGAGTTTCAATATCTTTATATGGAAGGTGATAACCTTGTATTGATGGATCTTGAAAATTTCGAACAAATGCATGTGAGTAAAGATATTGCTGAAGATAAACTTCCTTTTCTTGCGGATAACATGGAAGTTACCCTTGAATTCTATGAAGAAAAACCACTAAATATGACTCTTCCTTCTACTGTAATTCTAACGATCGAACAAACAGACCCAGTAATGAAAGGCGCAACCGCTACAGCATCTTATAAGCCTGCTATTATGAGCAATGGCGTGCGTGTTATGGTACCTCCATATCTTACAACTGGCGAAGTAATTGTTGTTAAAACAGAAGATGCTAGTTTTGTAGAGAGAGCGAAAAAATAATATGCAATCACCACTTACCTCATTCATCGCGACAGCAATGCAAAAACCATCAAGGTTTCTATATAGAGACTTTTTTGAACTTGAACTATCACAAAGCTCCAAACATATGATGGATGCTTTTGTAGCAAAAGCATATATGCGCACAGTTGATGCTCTTACAGCCGAACTTTCGAAACATCCTAGATCTGGCTTGGTTGGAGATGGCGAACCCATGAAAGGTAAGATCAACTTCTCTATCTCTGTAATTGATGGAGTCAAAAATCTTACTCGTGCATTGCCATTTTTCTCAATATCAGTATGTGCATATTATGTTGGTGATGATGGTGTATCCATACCTCAAGCATGCGTGATGGATTTCCCAGCGCTTAACGAAATATATTACGTTGAGCAAGGCAAGGGAGCTATGCTTGTAAAAAATGCATCCGCTAATGCGTCTATAAAATTAAAACCATCCGTTCATAGCAATCCACATATGGCTCTAGTCAGCGAAGAACTTGCTGATTCTATAGCTTGCGAAAAAAGACATTTTGGATGTTTTTCTTATGAGCTTGGGCTACTAGCAGCTGGCAAAGCAGATATATTGGTATCAAACGAAAATACTCAGCATTTTAAGTTAGTAGCCAAGTTATTTGCCGAAGAAACGGGGTGTAAAATCCTTTCTGAAAGTCCTATGGTTATATCTAATGGTCATGCCACCTTGCAGAATTAATAACCGGAGGAGTAATGAAACTTTTATCGGACACACATAAGGGAGAATTATATGCCGCAACATCGGGTCTGATGTATGGGCTTATTGGATATTTCGGAGTACAGATTGTTAATGCTGGCAACACAATAGGAAATATGTCCTCTTGGAGATATATCACTGCTTCATTAATTGCTATAATCATCCTGATTTCTAGATCAACAAAAGTTACAATTAATCACTCTGATTTATTAAAAATCTTTGTTTACGGAGCTATTTTTTATTCTCCATGTTCCATGGTGTTTTTCTATGCCAGTAAATATATAGGTACTGGCATTTCAATGGTTATATTCTTCACATATCCCGCTATTGTCATTTTACTCAATAAAATATTATATAGAACGCAAATCAATAGATTATATTACCTCTCCATCGCCATCATTTTCCTAGGCATGATATTGCTTGCTGATCTTAGCGACGCACAACTTAATGTTAAAGGTATTTTACTCGCCTTATGCTCGGCACTTGGTTATGGATGTTATATAACTGCATGCCAAAACATGCGAAATATTGATCCTGTTTTATCCACTTGTGTAGTATCTGTAGGCTGCGCATTTACGGGAATAATATTTGCAATTTTTCAAGGCACATTTGAAATTCCATCAGGAATTCATACATGGATAAATATTATATCTATGGCATCGATTTGTACAGCACTCCCAATTTTATTATTGTTAGAAGCGATGAAATATATCGGCTCGACAAAGGCTTCTATTTTGTCAGTGTTAGAGCCAGTATTCGTTGTAATATTTGGAATGATTTTACTAGATGAACAAATTAGCTTTTCACAAGGAGCAGGTGTGATTATTGTCCTTTCAGGAGCATTATTAGCTTTGAGGTGTAAACAGTGAAAAACCAAACATTCACAGCTTTAGAAGGATTCATATTCATTGCCATGGCAATCTCAGCTATTGCAACAGTTCTGTCTATTCAGATATCAATTGGATTTATTTGGGCTAGTGTATTTGGTCTAATGTTTGGTAGTTATGCCACTTCCTTTGTAGCACGTATGCCAAGAGGTATCATGCAAAAAAAGGAAGATCCTTATTGCATGTCTTGTAAACATCCCCTTGCAAGACGTGATTTATATACTATTTTTTCTTATATTATCAATCGTGGCAAATGTCGTTTTTGTTCAGCGGCAATTCCTAAGGCAATATTTTGCACAGAAACAATAGTGACAATTTCATATATCATAGCCTATCTTCAATATGGCTTTAGTATGGATTATATTATAATGTCTTCTTGTTATTTTTTTACGATTATTGCAGTAGCAGTATGGGTGAATGATAGATTTATTGCATATCCGATTATTGGAATTATTGTGGTATTGATGGTAATCACGTCATTGCGAGGAGCGTAGCGACGTGGCAATCTACCTATTATAAAGTGAGATTGCCACGTCGGACTTTGTCCTCCTCGCAATGACGCTTAATCTCTAAACCCTGTCGCCACCAGATACTCTTCCGACGATTCTTGTCTGCTCGATTTTGGCTTAAAATGCTTCACTTTCGTAAATTTCTGCTTGATCAGAACAAGCAAAGCATTCTCTGTGCCGCCTTTGAAAATCTTAGCAATAAAACACCCATTCGGTTTAAGAATTTCAAATGCAAGCTCTAATGCTTTTTCGCATAGAATCATAATACGCATATGGTCAGTATCAGCATGGCCTGTAGTATTCGCAGCCATATCGCTCATAACAACATCAACCTTGCCTCCAAGCGCTGCCATAATTACCTCAGCAGCATCTGGTTCATAAAAATCCTTCACCATAGTCTGCACGCCAGCTATTGGCTCAATCTCGAGCAAGTCTACAGCTAATATATTGCTCTTTGTAATTTTTGATGCAATTTGACTCCACCCACCAGGCGCAGCACCTAGATCCAAAACATTCATACCCTTTTTGAAAATCTTGAATTTTTCATTGATTTCAATAAGTTTATAAGCAGCACGGGATCTATATCCTTCCTTACGCGCTTGCAAAACAAATGTGTCATTTAGCTGACGTGCAAGCCACCTTGTTGAGGAAGGCTTTCTGCCCCTTGCTGTTTTTACGCTAACATGTTTAGATTTAAGAGACCTTATATTATTGATCATTTTCTGGCCTATGTTCAATACGCACGTTATCCAATAGAGAATTCACGAAAGGAACTTCTGTATCTTTGACTATCTCACTAGCAAGCGTTGTAAATTCATTGATAATAACCTTATATGGCACTTCTGGGAAATATAATAGCTCAGCAATGGCAACACGCAAGATAGAAACTAATGCTATATGCATAGCTTCATAGGTCCAACCAGGCGCAAGATGAGCAGTGATGATTTCGTCAATCTTGCTCAGATTATTGACGGTATATGTTACAAGCTCACGCATGTAATTTGCATGTAATTTTACACTAACATTATCTGGTATTTCAAAAATAGATTTAAAATCTGGAGCGGAATAATTATGAATTACTGTTTCTACGAGCTTATCTATGGAAGCGCCGCGCGCATTAATTTCAAACTCGTAAAGAGCTTGTATAGCTGCCATATGAGCTATAGTTTTTGTACTAATTTTAGCCATA
>CANNRM010000082.1 GCA_947508155.1 Rickettsiales bacterium
ATAGCTGATATTGTACTTTCTACCTCGATCGAACCAGAAGCTTTTGGGCGTGTTGCCATTGAAGGGCAGGCGATGGAAAAAATTGTAATTGCAACTAACATTGGTGGTGCCGTTGAGACTGTAACCGATGAAGTGAATGGCTATCACGTCAAGCCCGGCGATGAGAGAGAGCTTGCGAGTAAAATTTCCCATGTTTTAGATAATCTGGATAAGCTTGGAGATCTACGCAAAAAAGCCCGCAAATGCGCTATAGAGAATTTTTCTGTCGACACCATGGATGCAAAGACTATGGCTGTGTATAAAGAGTTGGTTTGATTAATCTTCATGCTTTTTAGTTCTTTCATCACTAGATAAATTTCACTTCTACGACGTTATCCCTGCGACCTGTGTGGGTTGAATTATTGCCATCACTAGTGCCTAATTACCATATAATCGTAAAAATATTATCTCTTTTTAGAAAGGCTTGTTGTACCCAAAGTAAAAGCCATGTAAGATACCATACTATTTTATACGTGAATTTATGAATTTGCTCAAAACAATCAGTAATTTTTTCAAAACCCAAGCATATGGTAACAATACCATAATTATGTTTGCTGGGTCTGAGAATACTGTGCTTACAGCTTACAGCACTAAGGGCTTTAGCCGTACTACTCATATTCCTAATACCGATCCTGAATTTTTTGGTAAATATCGTTCTTTTTTAAATCAGTTTAAAGGATGGGATGTTGTTCTACTAATTGATAATGAAAATATTAAAATCAAAAAAGGAGAATTACCTCTTGTGCAGTCTGTGTTCAAAATGCAGGATAATGCAAAACAGTTTGTGGTTTCTGCTGTGGATGATGAGGAGATAATAGCATATCGTAAATCCAACATGGAAACTGAGTCAGGTGCACGTGTGGAGACTGTTACATTTGCGCATACCAAGGCTTCTGCTCATGTTCTGGATATTATTTCTTTCATATATAATTTTAATTTTCCGTTAGTGGGCATTTATATGCTGACAATGGAGATTAAAGACATACTGCAAGCAATGAATGAAAATGTTGCTTTATCTATGAAAGATAAGTTCATTATATTTGTAATTCCTACCCTTGTAAGTGGGATTAGGTTATTTGCGATAGATAGGGGTGTAATTTATTCATCAAAATCAGTTCCTTATCCACATGGTAAATCATCAGAATATCTTGCGGGGTTAATAGAGCAATCTGTAAGTGATGCGCTTTTAAAATATAAAAAACATATTGCATCTCATGAGCTTTCTGTTGAGATTGTTTCTCTTACATCAAGTGGTTGTGCAAAAGTTATAGCTAAACATGAAATTGATGTAGCATGGCATTCTCTGGCATGGGATAATACAAAGCAAAAACTTGCATTTTCGGATTTTGGGGATGAGGTTTTAGTCCATAATTTGCGACTTAAATATCCAGCTGCCAACAAACCATTGAGGCAAATATATGCAATGGAGAGGTTTAATAATCGCGTGCTCAATGCTGCTATGGCAGTAATTGTAGCTGTGGGTTTATATGCAGGAAGTATGGAATATCAAATTCTACGTACGGAAAGTAATGTAGCGAAACTGAATGAAGAATATTACAAACTTTCTGAGTCATATCGTGAAGCACGTAAAAAACTACAAGATATCAATAATTTGCCGGAAATTTATGATATTATCTCTGATATAGCTATATTAAAAGCTTCAACTCCGCAGCCTGTGCAGATTGCTAAGCATATAGTTGATATTAAAGACCAAAGAGTCCATATTGCTCAAATATTATGGAAATTGACCAAAGAAAATGTTGGTATTATGGAGTCTGAGCTTGTAATGAATATCAGATATGAAGATAAGTCTGTTAATGAGCTAGAGTTGCAGAAGCATTTGGATGAATATCAAGTGAGCCTTACCAGGATATTTCCTGATTATAGGATAGAATTTGTAGAAGATCAGAAAAATATAGTAAATTTGCAGAATAAGATAATCATTCCAGCAAAGTTTACGATTAAGGGGCCTGTAGATCTCGTAGAGTAGGATAAAATGTTAGAGAAAAAAATTAACAGCTTAAAAAATGTCATTTTTGTCAAGGGATCTATATGCCTATCATTAGTGTTATGCAGTTTGTGGATTATATCTTTTTTAACAGATGATTATGCAGATGCATTGGTTAAACTTGAGGAAGTGAAGCCTATGATTGCAGAAACAAGGTTAAAGCTTCATGAAATTACTGATGGAAATGCTAATATAGCAGAAGCGGTAGAAAAATATAATGAGATATATGGAAAAACAGAAGAGGCTAGGTGCAAAGAATATCAGGACCTATTATTTAAGATAGGTGAGTTGCGTTCTAAATACAACCTCCCAGATCCTATAAATACTACAATTTCTGTGAAGCCAAACAAATTAAATATTGTGCATAATAAGGCAAGCTATATAGGAGTATATGATCTAAAAATAGAGTTTAGTGCCTATGATATTAGAGAAGGCTTTGAAATATATAGTGATATTCTGTCGTTACTTCCGCAATATACTATGATATATTTTATGGATATAAAGGAAAATTCGGCCGTGAATTTGAAGAATTTATCTGCTGAAGGTACAAAAGCGCCACTTCTACGTGGGAAGGTATATGTGCGCTTACGAGACGTAGTATCTTCCAAGGTCCGAAATTAGCCTTACAAAAGTAATTCTTCGTGGGGATGAGGTCGTGTGGGGTGAAAGATACCTCCATCGTCCTACATAATAAGGTATATACATTGCTTGATAAATCCACAATTAGAATAGATATCTTTTCATATGCTTTATCGTCCATCTTGGAAGATAATTTAGCTCATTACCTTATTTCTACGACCTCTAATATGCTTGCATTGCACTATGCTATTGATAAGGATTTGAGGAATGCTAATCCTAATGCTCAACAATATGCTGATATTTGTGCTGGTCGTATTAAGAGTTTTTTGAAAGATAAAGTAGTTTTAGATGAGACATTTAGCGCGGCAATGGAAATATTTGCTATTGCGCTTACTCCGAATCTGCCTGTAACGGAAGATCTACCAGGGTTTGATAAAATACGTGATCAAGAAAAAATATCAGAAGTAATTGTATCATGTGTACTCGAGGGGGAGCTTGGTGCTGAGGAGAATGCGTTATTTGGTGATGTGATTGATATTGTGTTTGGATCTGCTGATGCTCGAGAGATAATAGATCTTATAGGCGCGAATCCTGATATTGTAAAAGCGATATTATCGGGTAAAAGACGTAAAGCTCAGGAATTGGTTGATGAATTATCAAAAGCTGCAAAAAATTCGTCCAAAACTCAATCTATCATATCAGATTTCGCTCAGCTTGCCGGGCTTGTAGCATGTTCTGCTATGGCTTTTATGGGAAATATTGTAGCTGTACATAGTTTTGAGGCAATTGCAGCAGCGGTTGTAATCCCTGTTTCAGTAGTGACTTTAAAATATGGAGCAACTTTCGGAGAGAAGATTGGCGCAAGGCTTGCAGAATTTGAGAGTGATTTTAAAGTTGCAAAGTCTCAAATGGAAAATATTTTATCCAATATCGCTCCAGCTTTTGAGAGTGCTATAGATTCAATAACACACTCAAAAAGCATTGATATTCAAGAGGTTGGTATTAGTACGATAAATTTAAAAGAGATAAAGCAGAATCTTGCATCTCACATAGATATTGCTTCTACTTCTGAACAGGTAGAACAAATTCAGCAGTCATTGCGAAAAATCAAAAATAATGATAAGAATTTAGAGAGATGAGGGAGTAATGATATTCAATCCCCATCTCATCAAATTACATCAAGAATTTGCGCGTTATAATATCGGTGATAGTGACTTCCTCATTGATCATGCTGCTAGCGAAATAATGCATGATATCGAGCTGCTAAACATCGCACCTAAATCTATATTAGAAATAGATCCACGGGCAGGACATTTATCGCGTAAATTATCACAGCAATATCCTAGTGCGCGCTTAACACATACAGAAGATAATGCTACATTTGAGCTCATAACATCATGCATGAATTTTCACTGGATCAATGAAGTCGAAAAACATCTACGTCATATCCATTCTATCCTTACTGATGATGGAAAATATGTGTTGAATTTTGTGGCTTCTGGATCACTCGAAAATCTCAAACATTATCTCCTGCAATGTGAGCTTGAAGCTGGTGTTGGGCATTCACCGCATATCATACCATTTCCAAAGGAGGAGAAAATTCAAACCATGTTCCAACAATGTGGATTTAAGTTTGTTGTGGTATCAACTGAGAAGATTGAATTGGAATATGAAAGTCCCGTGAGATTGATGAAGGATCTGAAGAATATGGGGGAGAATAATGCTCTTGTAGGAGGTGGTGGGACGTTGCCAAGAAATGTATTGGAATCAAAATCTGCTTCGTTTTGTGATGCCATAAACCTTGTTACCGTTGTTGCTGGAAGAAAGGCATCTGATTAAGAATTTCATCGCTTTCATTTTTAACATAAGGCCCATTCAAGTTTGAAGTGCAACAGAGGATAAGATTTTGAGATTATAGATGAGAGGTATAATTGAATAGATCAGATGGATAGTTTAATATTCCGATTGCAAAATCATAAGGAGTATAAACTATGCCAAGAGGCTATAACCACCTGAC
>CANNRM010000083.1 GCA_947508155.1 Rickettsiales bacterium
ACATTTTAGTTTGTCTAGTGCACGTGCTGCGTAGAATAATGTTACTCCACCGCCAGCAACAACACCTTCTTCTACGGCTGCCCTTGTTGCATGAAGTGCATCATGAACGCGATCTTTACGCTCTTTTACTTCAACTTCAGTAGCGCCACCAACTTTAAGAACTGCTACGCCGCCTGCAAGTTTTGCAAGACGTTCTTGTAGTTTTTCTTTGTCGTAATCAGAAGTAGTTTCCTCGATTTGCGCGCGAAGTTGGCCGCAACGTGATTCGATATCGACTTTTGAACCAGCGCCATCAACTAATGTTGTGAATTCTTTGGAAATTGTAACTTTCTTAGCTCTTCCAAGCATTGAAATGTCAACATTTTCAAGTTTGATTCCTAAATCATCGCTGATTAATTGACCAGCTGTTAGAATAGCAAGATCTTCCATCATTGCTTTTCTGCGATCACCAAATCCAGGAGCTTTTACAGCTGCAACTTTCAAGCCACCACGAAGTTTATTTACAACTAATGTCGCAAGCGCTTCACCTTCGATATCCTCAGCTATGATGAGTAATGGACGGCCTGACTGCACAACCGCTTCAAGTAATGGCAGAATTTGTTGTAGAGATGTAAGTTTTTTCTCGAACAATAGAATGTAAGGATTATCAAGTTCTGCGACCATTTTTTCAGCATTTGTAACAAAATATGGTGATAGATATCCACGATCGAATTTCATACCATCTACAACGTCAATCTCAAAACTGAAGCTTTTTGCTTCTTCAACAGTTATAACTCCTTCTTTGCCAACGCGTTGCATAGCTTCAGCAATTTTTTCACCAATTTCTGTATCACCATTTGCAGAGATAGTTCCAACTTGTGCGATTTCTTCTTGGCTGTTGATGTTTTTGCTGAGTTTTTTGACTTCTTCAATTACAGCTGTAACCGCCATATCAACACCGCGTTTTAGATCCATAGGGTTCATTCCAGCAGCAACTGATTTGTTTCCTTCGCGGGCAATAGATTGTGTTAGAACTGTTGCAGTTGTTGTTCCATCGCCTGCAACATCAGCTGTTTTGCTAGCAACTGATTTTACCAATTGTGCACCTGCATTTTGGTCTTTATCTTCAAGCTCAACAGCTTTAGCAACTGTCACGCCGTCTTTGGTTACTTTTGGCGCGCCAAAAGATTGTTCGATCGCAACATTACGTCCTCTAGGACCAAGTGTTACTTTTACCACATCTGCAAGAATATCGATACCTTGTAGCATTTTTTCGCGTGCTTTTGCACCTTGAATTATTTGTTTAGCCATGTTTTTTGCTCCATTTTGTTTTTTGTTTTGTGGGTATGTTATGCGTCATTGCGAGGAGCGTAAGCGACGTGGCAATCTCACTTGTAATAAAGGGAGATTGCCACGTCAGACTTCGTCTTCCTCGCAATGACGACTGGTATCATTAACCAACTATTCCCATGATATCGGACTCTTTCATTATCATGAGCTTCTTACCGTTTATTTCAACTTCTGTACCTGCCCATTTGCCATAAAGAACTACATCTCCCACTTTTACATCTAGTGGAGTGATGTCACCTTTATCATTTTTTGTGCCTTTACCAACAGCTACAATTTTACCTTTCATAGGTTTTTCTTTCGCTGTGTCAGGAATTATAATGCCACCTTGTGTTTTTTCTTCTTGCTCTATTGCCTCAACAGCAACGCGGTCATGTAATGGTCTAAAATTTACCATGAGTTAGCTCCTTTTTTGGTTGTGATTTTTTGTGTAAGGATTATATATGTTGTCGGGCTGTAAAGTTCAAGTGGGAGGTGTATTATTTTTAATACTTGATTTTTTATTATATATATCGTATAAACGTTTAAATATTTTTAACTAAAATACGAGTCGCGATGAAATTGCAATCATATAAAACTTTTAATACATACAGACTAATAGATTCTATTTAATACATACAGACTAATAGATTCTATAGAGAATTTACCAGATGAAGAATTTAGGGTATTTGTACATGATAACATTGATGATTTTGAAATTTTAATGCTTACTAGGTCTATGGATTTGGTGGATAAGATGCTTGACGATAAAGTGCAAAAACAGATTGTAATTGAGGAACTCGAGAAAGCTTACAAGTTTAATTTGGAAGAGTTTGTGAATCAGTTGGTGGGTCATGAGAATAATAGTGCTGACTTTGCGTATTTTATCTACCAGCATATATCTGAATTTATGATTTTGTCATATAAACATAACGGCGATTTAACCAAATTCAATATTTCTCCTGAACATATTTTGTCTATAAAAGAGATTTTGGATGATTGTAGACAAGAGACCAAGAACATATTGTTGGAAGTTAAAACTATAGCGTGGAAAGAGTTGCTTCAGCAATTGAAAGGTACCAATGCTGAGATCGAGAAATTTGTAGCGCTTAATATTCATGAATTTAAAGCTTTTCAAGATCAGATGGGTAAAAATTTTGATGATTTTGTAAGTGAAATAGTGGATGGAAGCATAGCAATTCTTATAGATAATATTTTGCAAGGTCAGTATGGCGATTGTATGACTGATGATGAGTCTGATTATGAGTCTGATTATGGTGATTATAGACCAGCGAATAATGAATTATATGCGAAAATATTAGATGTAAAAACAGATGATGAATTGATGGAAATCGTATCAATACACAAAGCGTATTTTGTCAATTTAACACAAACTCAGAGCGCTGAAGTTAGATCTATTCTTGGTATTGGAAAAGTGGCGCAGATCGTAGGTATTCTTGCTAGCACAAATCAAGAACACACATTTGCTGCAAAACGTGCCAAGACAGAAGAGGTGCTTGATCTTGATGCTTTAATAAATAAAATTTTTGAATTGACCGGTGATAACAAGGAGTTTGCGAAATTTGTACAAGATCATAAATCTTCTTTTGGTCAATTAATGCGTAGCGATCTTGCTGTAGATGTGTTGGACCCAGAAAAAATTGGGATTGTTAAAGAAATATTACGTGATCCATCTGTTACGCAATTGTTGCAGGAATTTAATTGGTATTATGCAAGTTTGTTATCTTCGGGCGATCCAGATGCGGTATCTATTGCACAAAAAAATTTGCATGGTAAGTTGGGAGATTTTTGTAAAATTTTGGTAGATCCATCAAAACAGAAGCAATTGTTAGAAGTAGTAGAAGGAGGGTTTGTAAATAGGATTGTCGCATATTTAGATCGCATTCTTATTGCTGGGCATCAGATGCAAAAATGCTCTATCGATAAGTTGATGTATAAATATGATAAAATAGATGAGCAGCAGTCTTGTCGAGATCTATCTAAGGGGATAAATATGCGTATTGAGAGTTTGTATAATGATGCGCTGGAAATTAGGGAGAAGCTAGGCAAGCTTCGGCAAGATGTTGATAATAGCTTAGATCAGGAAGGATCAAAGCGAGAGAAAGAATATTTAGAAGTCTTGCAGAAGGGATGTTTAAAAGATCTAGCTCAGTTAACTGAAGAACTGAGCGCGTGGGATCAGAGATTGCGCCTGATAGAAAATGTAAAAGCAGATTTTGGTGACAATATAGGCTTGACATATAGCCTTTTTACCAAGGTAGGCGCAATTTTTGATAATGCAACTAAACGTGCTGCTCATACAGATATTGTGAGTGATGAGGAGAGGTGTAAGCATAAAGTTCCACATAAGAAAATTCCCGTTGTTGTTGATGAAGTTCCTCCTAAAATATCTTCGGAGGTCGATAATGGTATACTAAGATACGCTTTTGCTGATGATGCTTTGAGCCACGGGCTGAATCAGAATGCTGAGGTCAATAGTACTGATGATGCGATGAACTGAGGGGCGAATCAGGATTTCTATGTAAATAGCACTTCTGTGCAAGTGGTAGGTGATCTTGTTGATGGTGGTGTGGCTTGTACTATAGGGTCAAATAGTGATTTGGTACCACTTGATGTGAATGCGTATGCTCCTTATTACATGTAGTAGTAATGGTATAATAAGTACGGTATAACAAACAAAAATACGAAGAAAATTAAAATCTAGGAGTGGGTAATGTTTAGAACAAGGGTGCAAGTAACTATTGAAGAGCTCATGAATTATAACGAGAATGGTACGTTGTTGTCATTTGTACAGAATAATATAACTGGTGTTAGGGGTTTATTTGATACTACAGATAGTAACTTTTTAGAGGGAGTGTTGGGTGGAGATAATTGTGAGCTTATTCAGGCCATTTTGATGTCATCAGAAGAGTCTTTAGCTGAAACGAATGATATATTACCACCATTGGCATTTACTCCAGGAATGCGTGTGCCAGAAGAATATCTAATTAGGCCAGGCAATAGGCTAGGAGAATCTGAGCGTGGAGATTATAGTCCTGTTGATAATTTTTCTGTAGGTGCTATACCACTAACAGCGAGAAGACTAATATCGGATGATATACCACGTACTACATCATTTAGTGAGGCCATAGAGTGCGAAGTAGAATTTTTTCCATTTCATCCGCGTCCAAGAACATCGAGTGTGAGCATTACTGGTAAACAAATAGGTCAGTTTAGTGCGGTAGAGTTGATGAAAATTGCCCGCAATACTTCTGCAAAT
>CANNRM010000084.1 GCA_947508155.1 Rickettsiales bacterium
CTTACTGGACTTGGTCTGAGAGGTTTGCATATGGAGCGTATTCTTGAGGATACCCCATCCGTGCGTGGCATGATCAACAAAGTGAAACATTTGTTAAGTGTAGAAACAGTTAGCTAAGAGATATAGGAAGTAAAAGTCATGAAACTAAACGAATTATTTGATTTACCAGGTGCAAGACGTTCTCGTAAAAGAGTGGGGCGCGGTATTGGTAGTGGCAAAGGTAAAACTTGTGGTAGCGGCGTAAAAGGACAAAAGGCTCGTGCTGGTGTTGCAATTAAAGGTTTTGAAGGTGGTCAGATGCCACTTATTGCAAGACTTCCAAAAAGAGGATTTAATTGTCCTAGTTCTCATAGTTTTAGTGTAATTAATTTTACAACTCTTACAGAGCTTTCAGCTGCTAAAAAAATCAAGGTTGGACAAGTCATAAATAAAGAAGTTTTGGTTCAAGCTGGTGTGATCAAAAACACAAATCTACAGGTAAAATTACTTGGCACAGGTCATCTTGCTGAGAAATTTGATTTCAGTTTAGATGCTTATTCTCAAAGTGCACGAGATGCAATTGAGAAAGTGGGCGGTAAGATTCTCTAAACAATAACTCTATAAATAGATAGCAATGAGTCAATTTTCATCTAAAGATTCTGGGAGTGATTTAACCTCAAGGATACTTTTTACTCTGGGAGTTCTTGTTGTATGTAGAATAGGATCTTATATTCCTGTAGCTGGAATAGATTCTGGTATATTAAGCGATATTGCCACTCAAAATCAGGGTGGTATTCTTGGAATGTTCAATATGCTTTCTGGTGGCTCTTTGGCAAGAATGTCGATTTTTGCTCTTGCGATTATGCCATATATTACTTCTTCAATTATTGTGCAATTAATGACGATTGCTTATAAGCCTCTTGAAAATCTTAAAAAAGATGGAGAAGTTGGCCGGAAAAAGCTTACTCAAATCTCGCGATATCTTACTGTGATATTGGCATCGATGCAAGCGTATGGTATAGCTGTTGGGTTAGAGAGCCTTTCCACGCCAGCTGGTGCGGTTGTGGTTATTGCTGGTAGTATATTTAAGTTTACTACTGTGGTTACGTTAGTGGTAGGTACAATTTTTTTGATGTGGCTGGGAGAGCAAATTACTGCTCGTGGTATCGGTAACGGAACATCTCTTATTATTTTTGTTGGGATAGTGTCTGGGTTACCTAGTGCCGTGATAAGTATGTTTGAACTTGCGCGCAAGGGAGGGATATCTCCCGTTGTAGCAATTGTTGTAACACTTTCATCTATTCTACTGATCGCGATTATTATCTTTTTTGAAAGAGCGCAACGAAAAGTACTTGTGCAATATCCTAAAAGGCAAGTAGGAAATAAGATTTATGGCGGAGATGCAACTCATATGCCATTGAAGCTTAATACTTCTGGCGTGATTCCTCCAATTTTTGCGAGTGCAATTTTGTCTTTTCCTTTGACAATTGCCCAGTTTTCGCAATCTGGTTCTGGTTTTATGGATGTGCTTACATATCATTTGGGACGTGGCAAGCCATTGTATATAATATCTTATGTTGCGCTTATTGCTGCATTTAGTTTTTTGTATACGGCTGTTGTCTTTAATTCTGAAGAAACGGCAAAAAATTTGGGTAAATATGGTGCTTATATTCCAGGTAAAAGGCCTGGTGCAAATACTTCAGAATATTTTGATTATTTGCTTACTAGACTTACTGTAATTGGTGCTATGTATTTATCGGTGATTTGCGTTGTTCCAGAGATTTTTATGAATAAATTTGCTGTATCCTTTAGTTTGGGCGGTACTAGCTTGCTGATCGTGGTTAATGTTGTGATTGACACATTTACTCAAATTCAGACTCATATGTTTAGCAGTAAATATGAGGGCATGATTAGGAAGATGAAAATAAAATAGGTGATTTCGTGGTAATTATTTTTTTGGGTCCTCCTGGGTCTGGTAAGGGCACTCAGGCAGCAATTATAGCGAAACAATTGTCCGTACCTAGTTTGTCGACAAGTGCTATCCTCTCCGATGTGATAAAAAATGGAGGAGATCGTGCTCAAGAATTAAAGGATTATATGTCATCTGGTAAGTTAGTGCCTTCAACTCTTGTGAATGAGCTGGTTGCAACGACTTTTTCTAGAGATGAATATAAAGCTGGTTGTATTTTGGATGGGTATCCTCGGAATATAGACCAGGCTGAATTTTTGGATATGAGATTTCCAGAAATGGAGTTAAAAGTCGTATATTTTGATATATCATACGATTTTTTAGCGAAAAGAATAGAGGGAAGATTTGCCTGTGAAGCATGCGGAGCAATATATAATAAATTTTCTTCTAATACTAGGCTTGAAGGCGTTTGTGATGTGTGTGGTTCGAAAGAATTCAAAATACGAGATGACGATAAGTTGGAAGTTTTGCAAAAAAGATGGGAAGTGTACATAGAAGAGACAAAACCTTTGTTGGAATATTACAAAAACAAGGGAAATTTAGTGTCTATCGATGCCACTTTGCATAAAGAAGAGATAACTAATAATCTTTTAAAAGCGCTGAAACTATAGATCTGTCGTTCAACATGCAACAAAAATTGCATGTTATACTAAAAAACAATTGACTTTAGGAGATATTTCATTATGATCTTCTTTCTGAAGCAAGTTAAATAATTGCTAAATTTGGAGAATATACTGTGTCAAGGATTGCAGGGGTAAATATACCAACAAACAAAAGAGTAGTAATAGGTCTAACTTATATATATGGGATAGGCAATACTGCTGCGAAAAAAATATGTGCTTCAACTGGTGTGTCAACTGATACAAAAGTGAAGGATTTAACAGAGCAAGAGTTAGTTTCTATTCGTAACGCTATAGAAAGCGATTACAAGGTAGAGGGTGATTTAAGGCGTGATGTTAGCATGGACATCAAGAATAAGAAAGATATGCGTTGTTACGAAGGATTGAGGCATATTAGAAAGCTTCCTGTTCGTGGTCAGAATACGCATTCTAATGCTCGTACTAGAAAAGGCAAAGCGATTGCTATTGCTGGGAAGAAAAAGGTCACAAAATAAGACTAAGGTAAAGAATATATGACATCTGTAAATACGAAAGTAAAAAGAAAAAAGAAGAATGTTACACTTGGTGTTGTGCACATCAAAGCTACATTTAACAACACTATAGTGACTATTACTGATGCTCAAGGCAATAAAGTTGCTGGATCATCTTCTGGTGCGCATGGTTTTAAGGGGGCTAAAAAAGCTACTCCTTATGCGGCTGGTGTAGTGATAGATAAAGCAGCTCTTGAAGCGAAAGAGCATGGCTTGAGAACGGTGTCTGTAAAAATTCAAGGAGCTGGATCTCAGCGTGAATCAGCTTTAAGGGCTGTGTTTGGGCAGAATTTAGTTGTGACTGCAATTAGTGATGTTTCATCAGTTGCTCATAATGGCTGTAAAGCTCCAAAAAGAAGAAGAGTCTAAGAATTATCATAGCAAATTTAGGGAAGAAGTATGTCTTTAACTAAAAACTGGAATGCATTAATAAAGCCATCAAAGTTGGTGTGTGAAAATATAGACGGCAATATCAACGCCACTCGTATAGTTGTAGAGCCACTCGAAAGAGGTTTCGGTCTAACTTTGGGTAATGCGATGAGAAGGGTTATGTTATCCTCATTGCAGGGTGCTGCTATTACTTCTGTAAAAATATCTGGAGTACAGCATGAATTTTCTGCTGTTCCTGGTGTGAAAGAAGATATGGTGGATGTGATTTTGAATCTTAAGTCACTTGTCGTAAAAATGCATGTTGGCGAAAAAAGAAAAGTTCATTTAAAAGCTGTAGGCCCTTGTGTTGTAACTGCTGGAATGATTGATACAGGTCATGATGTTGAGGTTGTGAATCCATCTCATGAAATATGTACGCTTTCAGCTGGATCTACGCTAGATATGGAGCTTACTTGTGAAATGGGTAAGGGATATGTTCCAGCTGGTAGTTCTCGCGATGAGGATCTTCCTATTGGTGTTATTCTTATGGATGCGGTATTTAGCCCTGTTCGTAAAGTAGCTTATAAATTAGAAAATGCTCGTGTTGGGCAGGTAACTGACTATGATCGTTTGATTATGGAAATCGAGACAAATGGTACAGTCTTGCCAGAGATGGCTATAGCGCTTGCTGCTCGTATTTTGCAGGATCAGATGCAATTCTTTATTACATTTGAAGAAGTTGAAGAAGAAGAGGAAGAAGCAAAAGATGAGCTGCCATTTAATCCTGTATTGCTTAAAAGAATTAGCGATATTGAGATTTCTGTACGTTCACAAAATTGTCTACGTAGTGACAATATTGTTTATATTGGAGATTTAGCTACAAAAACTGAAGGCGAGATGCTTAAAACGCCTAATTTTGGTCGTAAGTCTCTTACTGAGCTTAAGCAGATTTTACATAGCTATGGATTGACA
>CANNRM010000085.1 GCA_947508155.1 Rickettsiales bacterium
ACTTGGGTCTAATATTTTTGATATCTTGCTCATGATCTACTCCATTTTTAAATTATGGAGTAATTATAACAAAAATCTAGTATTAAATCTAGCATATATGTTCAATTAAGAATAGGAAATGGTATAATACGAACTACTAACCTATATTTATTACCAGAAATATTAAATACCACCCTATCACCTCCTACAAAGCTACTAGTAGGAAAAAGCCTTTTAATCTCATTTGGATTTGAAAAGGTTTGTTGTTTAAAAATTTGATACCAACATTGTAAAGGCGCAGCAGAATCAGCATACCCACTCTCCCAAAAATCTCGCAGCGTTTTTACAGAAATAATACGCATACACTCCTAACTTAATTAAAGCCTACTTCACCATTATAACATGATCCCATTTTGGAATCAAATATTATTTTTCAAAAGCTACTTGAACTATTAGCATATATAATGTACAAATCTGTGTACAATAAAAATATATTGTAAACAAACCTAGCGATGCATGCGTTCAAGCACACAAAGCCGAAATAGCTGCATTTATCCCTAAATTAGTAGAAAGCTCAACATATGATCCAATAACTCATAATGTCGCCGTGTCTTTGGATGGATACACAATTGAAGCACGCAATAGTCAATCGTCAACTATTTTTTGGCATCAAAATGCTTTTGCTACCGATTTGTTTCTTAAACCTCAAGATGGTGGAAAGGCATCCATTAATATTTCAATTCCAGAAAGTGGCATGGTAACTCTTGATACTACCAATGTTGTGACAGAAGAATTTTTTGATGCAATAGATGATACAGATGCTACCCCTGCAGAAACAGAAAATGTCCTCGTAGAACTAACAAAAGATGATGTTGACGTAATGGCAGCACCTTCTGCTGGTGAAGAACAATAATCTCTAGAAGCTGATCTTATATCACACACACCACCACATGACACTTTTATCTTATATTATTTTGTGCTATAATCCCGCAAAACTAACATTGCGCAAGATATTATGACATCAAAAAATATATATAAAGAAGTAAATCCAAACCCAAATTTCTCAGAAATAGAAGAGCAAGTACTTAGCTTTTGGAAAGAAAATGATACTTTTAATAAGTCTGTTGCTCAATTCCCCGCTGATCAAAAAGAATTCATTTTCTATGACGGCCCCCCATTTGCAAACGGTCTACCGCATTATGGACATCTTCTCACAGGGTTCATCAAAGATAGTTACGCGCGTTACCAAACCACAATGGGCAAAAAGGTCGAGCGTCGCTTTGGATGGGCTTGTCATGGCCTTCCAGCTGAAATGGGCGCAGAGAAAGAGCTGGGCATTTCCGGTCGTATAGCGATTATGGATTATGGTATCGATAAATTCAACGATACTTGCCGCAAATCCGTTATGAAATATACTGGAGAATGGGAAGCTTATGTAACTCGTCAGGCGCGTTGGGTGGATTTCAAAAATGACTATAAAACCATGGATAAAAACTTCATGGAATCAGTTCTTTGGGCATTTAAGGAGTTATATAAAAAGGGTTATATATACGAGTCTATGCGTGTTATGCCATATTCTTGGGCATGTGAAACGCCTCTTTCAAATTTCGAAACTAGACTTGATAATTCATATCGCGAAAGAGCCGATAAAGCTGTAACCGTTGGGTTCCGCCTTAGTCAAAAACCAGCAGGTGCGCCTGATGGATTCAAGGAATATCGTATCATGGCTTGGACAACAACGCCTTGGACATTGCCTTCGAACTTGGCTTTGGCTGTTGCAAAGGATATGAAATATACATGCGTTGGTAATGGGGATATTTGTTTTATTTTAGCGGATTTTGCAGTTGGAAAATATGCGAAGGAGTTGGGTCTTGATAATTCAGCGTCATTGCGAGGAGCCAACGGCGACGTGGCAACCCCCCTTGACAAAAGTGAGATTGCCACGGACGCAAGCGTCCTCGCAATGACGCTGAATGGCTCATCTCTATTAGGCCTAACCTACGAACCATTATTCCCATATTTTGCCTCCCATCCAAATTCATTCCGTATACTCCAAGGAGATTTTGTTGTTGAAGGCGATGGAACAGGCGTTGTGCATATGGCTCCTGGCTTTGGTGAAGACGATCAAGTGGTGTGTGAACAAAATGATATTAAACTAGTATGCCCTGTTGATAATGCCGGAAAATTCACATCCGAAGTGCCTGATTTCCAAGGCATGCAAGTATTTGATGTGAATGATCCTATTATCATAGCATTAAAAGAAAAGGGTTTGTGGGTCAAAACCGAACAATATCTACATAACTACCCTCATTGCTGGAGAACCGATACTCCGTTGATTTACAAGGCGGTTCCTTCTTGGTATGTGGAAGTTACCAAATTCAAAGACAGAATGGTAGAATTAAACCAGCAAATCAACTGGATACCAGGACATATTAAAGATGGCATGTTTGGAAAATGGCTAGAAAATGCACGTGATTGGTCTATCAGTCGGAACCGTTTCTGGGGCACGCCGATTCCTATTTGGAGGTCTGATGATCCTAAATATCCACGTATTGATGTATATGGCTCTATCGAAGAGCTAGAAAAAGATTTTGGCCAGAAAGTCACAGACTTGCACAGACCTTTTATTGATAATTTAACACGCCCTAATCCGGATGATCCTACTGGCAAATCCACAATGCGTCGAGTTGAGGATGTGTTTGATTGCTGGTTTGAGAGTGGATCCATGCCTTATGGTCAGGCACATTATCCTTTTGAAAATAAAGATTGGTTTGAGAGCCACTTCCCAGCAGATTTTATCGTGGAATATACAGCACAAACACGCGGTTGGTTTTACACGCTTATGGTGCTTTCGACAGCCCTTTTCGATCGTCCGCCATTCCTGAATTGCATATGCCATGGGGTGATTTTGGACGCGACTGGACAGAAGCTTTCCAAGCGGTTGAACAATTACGCCGATCCTATGGAATTATTTGGCAAATATGGCGCTGATGCTTTGCGCTGGACGATGCTTTCCGCAACTGTTGTAAAGGGTCAGGAGCTATTAATCGACAAAGATGGCAAGATGGTGTTTGAAACACTCCGTCTACATATCAAACCTATTTGGAATGCCTATAATTTCTATGTTATGTATGCCAATGCAGATGGAATTCGTGGCGAAATTAATAAGACAAGCGAGAATTTGCTTGACCAATATATCCTTGCGAAGCTTGAAATAGCTATTGAAACGATCCGTAACGGTATGGATCAATTTGACAGCGTGAGTGCTTATCAGGCGATTTCAGCATTCTTTGAGGTGCTGAATAATTGGTATATTAGGCGTAGCCGCACACGCTTCTGGGAAAGTGAGAAAAGTGCTGATAAAATAGCGGGATATAATACGTTATTTACTTGCCTAGAACATATGTGTAGAGCTATGTCTTCATTATTGCCATTGATTTCGGAGGCTATATATCAAGGTCTTGGAATGGAGACAAGTGTGCATTTAAGTGAGTTTCCGTCCGTCATCCTCGGGCGTGCTAGCACGACCCGGGGACCTCGTGAGACCAGAGAAATACTAGATCAAGATCCCCTTTGCAATGCTGAGATCCCCGAGATGCACTCTGTGCACTCGAGGATGACGCTCGTACGCGACATGGATAAAATCCTAGAAGTCTGCCAAGCAGGCCTTTTCATTCGCAATAGCGTTAACATCCGCGTTCGTCAGCCACTGCAAGCTATTACGATTGTGATGAAAGACCATGGTAATATGGCGCAATTTGAGGATCTGATCAAAGATGAGCTAAACGTTAAAGAAGTAGCATATACCAAGGATCTTGAGCAATATGCATCTCTTAAGCTTTCAATCAATTTCCCTGTGCTAGGCAAAAGATTGCCACACAAAATGAAGGATATGATCGCCGCAAGCAAATCTGGCGCCTGGGAAGTAGCTAACAATGTAGTAACCGTATCTGGTGAAGCTTTATTGCCAGAGGAATATAAGCTAGTACTCGATCCATTCACGAAGGATGGCAGCGCTGCGCTTCCTGGCACTGATGGTCTTGTGATATTGGATACAAAAATTTCTGATGAGCTGTATTTAGAAGGTCTTGCACGAGATGTTATTCGCCTCATTCAGCAAGCACGTAAGGATGCTGATTTTAATGTTTCGGATAGAATTAATCTGGAATATGAAGCATCTGGTGATATTGAAAAGGCGATTAAAACCTATGCAGAGTTTATATCTGACCAGACTTTGATGTCATTTTCCGCGGCTGGAGATAATGCTTTTGCTGCGGAAGGTGATGTTGGAGAGAACAAGGTGAAAGTTAGGATTTCTGTGGCGTGAGTTTGATGTAATACTGAAACAAAATGCAC
>CANNRM010000086.1 GCA_947508155.1 Rickettsiales bacterium
ATGGTTTTTGGTAATTTTGTTTGATTATCACAGTCAATGTATTCGTCGTCGCAGAACCAAGATCCAACTTTCCATCACCTGACATATAGAGCCACATTTTTGACTGACCAGCCGGAACATTCACATGCCCCGCAAGACCCGTTGTTTTTGGAGCAATCATTTCAGCACCAGCTGCGGATGCAACAACTGCACCCCCTTCTGAAGCGACAACCGGTTCCCATTTTGCACCATCAAAATAGAAAAGTTTATTCTCGCTACGAACGAAAAATACCATTCCCTTTTTTGGTTTTTGAATCTTCCAACCAGCAGCTTCTGATGGGCAATAGCATATAGCCATTGCATGATCACCCTCTGCTAAAATATGCATAGATCCCGGTGTTAGCGCATATGGCACATGAGCTTCAAAACTGTTGATTGAGAAGTTACAAAATGAATCAAGTTTTGTGATTGCCTCGTTGAAGACTACATCTTTATTAGCTTGAGATGGCGTCATTAGATCGAATCCGTAATTGTTTGTTAGCATAGTTTCCTCCATTTGGTTGATGTAGTGACATGATGCAGAGAACCGTCATTGCGAGGAGAACGAAGTTCGACGTGGCAATCTCCCTTTATAATTTAAGAGAGATTGCCACGTCGCATAAGCTCCTCGCAATGACGCTAACGCTTCTAAAGCCCCACCCACATAATCTCACTCTCCGCAAAACCTTTTTGCATAGCCACTATACCAACTTTTGAATCAGCACTAATACCCTCCAACGTAAAAACATTATTTTTCGTATAAAATTCTTCCCGCTCTACAGCAGATTCATGGATAATTCGATATTCCAACTCATTCCTAGAATCCCTCCATCCATCTATATTTCTCAATCTACCTTTCCATTTTAACTCTCCATCTTGACTAAAAACAGCACCTATTACTTTAGCAGATTTTTTGTTTAACCCTTTGAAATTCAAGGTTTTTTCTTGCAGACCCACGGCAAATTTGATATCCATATTCTCCAACATATCTGATACCGGGATCTCTGATGTATTTTTCAATATCACAAATCTTTCACCAGCGTTATGCTCTACGATACCTGTAAATTTAGCACCTCGAATAAATGATGAAATCTCATATAAATTCTCCGCTATTTTGCGAATATACCGAAAATACACAAGCTCATCCCCTATCATTGCAGGAACATATTCAACTGGTTCCGACAATTGAATATGCGTGAACACAGTAATACGAGAAATCTCATCAATCACACGTATATTAGCATGCTCATTATTAGTCACCGCCCTCACTATTCCCATCTCAGAAGCAGCTAAATCCGTGATTTTAGTTTTGTCACCAAATACAGCATAAAGACTCGCTTTCTTACTGCTCGCAGCATAAATACTACCCATGAATCGACCATTCAAAGATTCCGGTAATTCTATAAGCTCAAAATATTCATCCTGACTCAAAATCGTCAAATCCGGCACTACAGGCGGAGCCTTGAAATGCGACCCCTTATAATCAAAAATCCCCAGAATTTCAATTAGTAAGCCGCTATATTTAACATCAGTTACTCTAATGCGATATTGATTATTATACACAGAAATCACCACAACATCTCCCGGAGAAATCCTCATTAAATACTCAATACTCATAGTAAATTTGAACATCTTATCCTCTGAACGCGAGGAATAAATGATTTTTTCAGCCAAATTCAAAGCTGCATTTTCATCCATAATAATTGGCAAGTTCAGATAATATATAGCTCGATTGCTATCCACTTCTGCAGCTGAGCGTACTATATTATAGCAATATTCATGCGCCTCATCGGGAAAAGAAATAGTCAGCTCCGCAAGCGTATTTTCTTCCGCAATATCGGCGATTGACACCTTAGAAACCAAATCTCCAGCATTCACCATAATTGGCGCATAGCTTCCGCGCTTTACAAAATCTATTCTATTAGAACCACTATTTCTCACATCAAAAAAATACCCAAGACGCATCAAGCTAATCACATCCCAAATACTACTCTGCTTAGTCAAAACCATGCCGCTTATCACCTCATCAATTGTATCCACATTAACATTAGCAGGATCAATGCCTCCACGCGCGCAAAGCTCCAACAATATACTCGCCATATTGCTAACGCCCAACTTGCCATTAATCCAATGTCCACGTAGCCACATTGCACCATCCGCCCACACCTTACCGTGAGGCCAGATGGGATAAGGCCTAGCATCCCATGTCCATAAAAATGCACGTTCTAAAAACTCACTACCGCGCCAAAAATCAAGTGTTGCTTTGATAGATTTTCTTTGAATATCAAAATCCACAGCCGCGGTAGAATGCCTAGGAGCACCACCATCGATACAATTCGGATCGAAAAACACATTAGGCTGATTTGGCGCCTTATCAATCGAAGGGAAACCAAATTCCGTGAACCAAATTTTTTTCGATCTTGGAACCCAAGCGGTTCTTGTGCCATTAGAATTAATATGCGTATTCTTCCACCAATATTCGATATTTTTCCACGCCCATTCTGGCCCCATAGGATGTTTTTCACCAGTTGCATGGTCGATATAATATTCATATCCCTCACCGCTTTGCCAGCCCTTTTTAATCTCTTCAATACTAATATCCGAAGATGTAGAATTGGTCAGCGAGAAATATGCATCGATTCCAATAAAATCGATCGCTTCACATGCCCAAAGTGCATCCATATTATAATATCCACCCTCCGTATGATGATATTCCGACCAATCCGCAGCATATGTTACCTTCACCCCAGGCCCCAAAATTGCCTTCACACGATGTGCAAGATCTATCAATTCTTCAACAGCTGGAAAAACATCCCCATCGCGCACTTTTGTAAGCGATTTCATCTCTGAACCGATAACAAATGCATCCACAAGACCACGCGCGAGATTCGCATAATGCAATACAAAATTCTTATATCCTTGCGGATGATTAAAGAACCGTCTTACATCTTCCGGGCTACCAGTCATATGCCCCCGCCACGGCTTCCCTGGAACATCCAAAAAAATCATAGGATATAACATAGTTTTAAGCCCACGACGTTTGATCTCCTGCAAATAGCGTACAACACTTGCATCATTTACTGTACCGCCATAATTTGGAATATCCAATTCATTACGAGATACAACAGGAGCATTGGCACGAGTAAAGCCTCCCACGCTCCATTCTTCCGTGGTTCTAGTAGATTTGTCATTATATTCCACAGCTGGAAAAACACTTGCATTCCCCACATCTAAGCTATTGGAAAACCAAGTTACAACTGGCGCAATCCATTCTAAATTCGGACAAGTTTCTTGCAATGCGTTCAGGCTATAAATACTATTGGCGATATTTTGTTTATTATGACAATTGATTGGCTCACGATAAAGCTCTACATTATCCGGATGAGCATAAATTATTTTATCCTGACAAATTGTGTCATACACAAACTCCCCGGAACCAGGGATCATGACCATGCTCGTAATACTTTCTTCTAGACCCACAGCACCAAGCTGTAGTGGCTTTCGCGTAACCTCAAAGCTAAAACCAGGAATACGTCCACCGAAATTTGCAAGTGGAAGTTTTTCAAACACAATATATGCAAGCCCACGATGAGCTGGCGTTAGGCCCTGGCCTATAGACTGCGTGATTAATGGATCAGGCATTTGATCTTCAGTGCCATTATAAAAACGATAATTATATTCCGAAATATCCCTTTCAACGCCATT
Organism: Rickettsiales bacterium; assembly: GCA_947508155.1. GTDB lineage: Bacteria > Pseudomonadota > Alphaproteobacteria > Rickettsiales > Rickettsiaceae > CANNRM01. The sequence continues at coordinate 3,724 of CANNRM010000086.1, forward strand.
AATCCAAACGCGATTAAGCTCAGAAACTACCCCCTCGCAAAGGGCCAAAGCAAAGTTTGCGTAATATAGATAATTTGTATTATGATGAATTGCTTTTACATCATCAGAATTTTTGAAATAACGCAAATCCGTGCTATTTTCTGCAATTTCTTCAATTGGCGTTGCCCAGATAATATGCCCAGCAACACGCGCTTTGCCGAATACAAGCGGTATCGGCTTGCCCTTCGTATCAGCATGGATATATAGATTATTTAAATGATATTTCGTATGGTAATATTCGTCCGGATCATTACTAGAACGTTCCAGATAATTACCAAGACTACGTCCAGCGAAACGCATGATAGTTGATATCATCCCTCCGCCTAACAGATTGCCGAAAAAACCACCCATGGTGGAAAATACTTGACCTAACATAACCTCAGTTTGACGTAAGAAAAACCTTCAAAGAACGTTCATAAAAGGCTTGCAAAAGGATCGGAATACGAATAAATTACAATTTTTAACTTGCGATTGAAAAGAGGTAATTATGTTCGTATCCCTGACCGAGATTTTCTGCCAAATC
>CANNRM010000087.1 GCA_947508155.1 Rickettsiales bacterium
CTTATGATTGGGCTACATCTAAAGGCGTCGTGCGTGCTGTAAATATCATTGTCCCTGCTATAGCTTTTGCTGGGATAGGCGCCGTATCTGGCGGTATGGTGCCGGCAATAGCATTGGGGCTTGCCGGAGGTGCAATGCTTTATAATTCAGTTCGTGATACTCGATCATTGCGTATTTTAAAGGAGCTTGAGAGAGAGCATAATTTGTTGCAAGAATATCATTTAGCAAAGAATGTTGCTAGTGAAGCAAATGCGGTATTGTTAAATAAAACTGGAATTGACGTTGCTAGGTCGCAGTCACTATTAAGTAGTAAACTTGGGGATCATCCATTTCAAAATCGTTATGAGAAAAATCTGACTACTAAGTCATTAGGAAATACTATTCGTGATGGTTTGTTTGAGGCTGGAGCAAGTATTGCTACCGTTGCAGTGGTTGCTACTTCTGGTCTTGCAAATGCAGCTTCCAATGCTTTGTCTGTTGGAGTTGGCGCTGGGGTGCTTACAGTAATAGATATTGTGAAAAGCACTTCTGAAAGAAAAAAGATGAAGCTTGTGAAGCGTGATATGGTGAGAAATATTCGTGCTTTAAGTGCTGATGTTCCTACATATAAAAACATAGGCGAGCTTCAGAAGTTTACCAGAGAGCAAAAAGTTAACGCAGAGGCGTTGAAGCGTCTTGCCAAGGACGATGATGTGACCTCTTTAGATAGTAAGGGTTTAATAGGTCGTAGTGATGAGTATAAGGCTAACCTTGAACTCAAAGAATTTCCGGAGCCTCAAAAACCTAGTTTTTGGCAGAGAACAAAGCAGTATCTGAAAGATTTTAATGACGTTCATTGGCCAAATAATGATTATTGTACCGCAGAAAGATTCGCGTCGAAATTAGATAATGATAGAGCTGATCTTGTTACTAAATATGATGCTTCATCACACGAGATTCAAGCACATGCCAAAGCGCAGTCTCGTGAGGAAAATCAAATACCTATGTCAATAACTCGTGTGAATGGCAAAGCAAGGCCTGGATCTGATAGAGCAATTTCTATTTGACAATTTGATGATTTTCCTTCATTTTATAGTACCAATTAGAAAACGGTAATAATGTCAATACTTTCTGATACATCAATCGAGGAAATGGTGGCCAAGCATGGTATGATTGATCCTTTTATATCGCATCAAAAACGCTTTGATGATGCTGAGAAGAAAATCATTTCATATGGTCTTTCATCTTATGGCTATGATGCTCGTGTGTCTAATGAGTTCAAGGTTTTCACAAATATTGATTCTGCTATTGTAGACCCTAAGGATTTTGATCATCAAAGTTTTGTTGATCGTACAGGGGATGTGTGCATTATACCGCCTAATAGCTTCGCGCTTGCTCGTACTGTAGAATATTTCCGTATTCCAAGAGATGTGCTAGTTATATGCGTGGGTAAGTCAACTTATGCAAGATGCGGCATTATTGTGAATGTTACCCCTCTCGAGCCTGAATGGGAAGGACATGTGACATTAGAATTTTCGAATACTACTCCACTTCCTGCGAAGATTTATGCTGGAGAAGGAGCGTGTCAGTTCTTGTTTTTTAAAGGCGATAAGACATGTGCTACTTCTTATGCGGATAGAAGTGGAAAATATATGAAGCAGCGTGGTGTGACTCTGCCAGCAATTTAACAACAAAAGGAAAAAATTATGACTAAAGATGGACCAAAAATTTCAGTAGAAGCTCAATATATCAAGGATTTATCATTTGAAAATCCAAATGCTCCAGCTAGTCTTTCTGGTGGGACAAAGCCTACGATTGATTTGTCGCTAGATCTTCATGTAATGCGTATTTCTGAATCGAAAGACGTATTTGAAGTGATTCTCACAATCGAAGCAAATGCTACAAGCAATCAAGAATCTTTATTTGTGCTTGAACTTAAATATGCTGGTGTGTTTACTGTTTCTGGCGTGAGTGAAGATGAGCGTAAAGTTATTCTGGGTGTTCATTGCCCGGCATTATTGTTCCCATTTGCAAGAAGTATTATTTCTGATGTGACTCAATCTGGTGGATTCCAACCATTGATGATCGATCCTATTGACTTTGGGGCTTTGTTTCAAAGTAAGATGATGGAAGAAGCTAAGAAGTAGGTTGTGCGATCAAACGTCATCCTCGGATTTGCGAAGCAAATTCGGGGATGACGGAGCCATGAACAAAGTAATCCCATATGACTCTTATTCAAAAGTTACAACTCACTAACTTCCGTAACTTCTCCTCTTTCTCTGTAGATTTCTCTCCAGGAATATCTCTAATCATCGGCCCTAATGGCGCTGGTAAGACCAATATCCTAGAAGCTGTGTCTAATCTCTCACCTGGCCGTGGTATACGTGGTGCCCAAGGAGCTGATATGTGCAAAATCGGTGCTGATGGTTGGAACATTGTCTCTAACTTAGAAACTAAACTTGGCCCAGCAAATTTGAATCTTAGCTATGACGCTACTTCCAAACGCAAACATCTTGCTTTTAATGATCGCAAAATTACTTTAAGTGAGCTTGGGAATTTTACATCAGCCATATGGCTTACTCCACAGATGGACGGCTTATTTGCCGCATCTGGTTCTGAGAGAAGGAGGTTTTTGGACAGGCTTGTATTGGCGAATTTCTCTAATCATGCATCTCTTGTAACCTCTTATGATAAGCTGCAAAAAGAGAGAATGAATATCTTGGAAAGCAGCAATGAAGATGCGTGGCTCTCTATTATGGAGCGCGATATGGCTGGCCTATGTGTGGATATCATTAGGAATAGATTATCTACAATCGAATTGCTTAATGAACATATCAAGAATATCGACTCCACTTTTCCGAAAGCTCATTTAGTTTTGGAATCTCCTATTATAGAATTGATGGATAATAAAGACGCTATTGTAGATAAATTTAGAAGTTATCGGTTTCAAGATAAGGAATCGGGCAAAACAAATTTTGGTGCAAATAAGTCGGATTTTAGTGCTTTTTATGGTTCAGACAATATTCCAGCTCATTATTGTTCTACTGGGCAACAAAAATCTTTGCTTATAAGTATTATTATGGCTCATCAAATTGCTATCTCCAAACAAGATTCTATCATGCCAATTCTATTGCTAGATGAGGTTTTTGTGCATTTAGATGATGCAAAAAGGGCTGCTTTGGCAGAATTTTTATTGGTTAATAAAGCTCAAGTTCTTATTACTTCTACAGAAAATGAGGTAAAACTGTTGCTAAAATACCCCAATATTGTCAGTTTTGGGTGATTTTTGTTATTTTACGGATACCTTTTCTAGACATTAATTAGTATAGTTATATAACTTGCCTCCACTAACCAATATGGAGATATGAGTTATGTTTAGAAAAACGAAGTCTCGTGAGCCTTTGGGAGATGCTGGTAATGTTAAAAAGCCTAAAAAGGATGAAGATGATAGTCAAAAAAGTATCGAGAGAAGAGATTCTTGGGGGGAGCCTTTTACTCAAGCCAATCCCACCCTCAAGCCTGAGTCATTGCCACCAAGTCCAGACTCTATTCCTCCCGATGAGCAGTTTGAATTGTGGCCAACATATGACAAGGTAGGAGATGTTAACGGTATCAAGGCTGCTTCAGTGCCTAAAGAGCGGGAATACATGACCCAAGAATTTATGTTGGAACCAAGGCCTGTGGTAGCGAAGCGTGTTGAAAGGAAAGAGTTTGTCGCGCACTTCCAAGTGGATGAGGGTGCTAGTGAGGAATCCAGTCCTATTTCTGATACGTCCCAAGAATTATTCCCATCCTCCAAGCATGTAATAGTCTTGGAAAGGAGGGCGTCTAGTATTATACCACCTAGTGGGCGTGAGATGCGGCCTGAGGCGCAAGACCATGAGGTGATTCGCCTCGATAGTCCGTCTGATGCTATAGACCCCTTAGCTGCTATAGTAACTCCCGTAGGGGCGTTAGGTGATTCTCCGACTGGAGAGGGGCAACATTCATAATGTAATCACAGGTGATGCAGAACTGTTGCAAAAAAACCCCACAACTACGTTATTTGAGAGGGTTTGTTGAATCTTGTCTAGACATTAATTTATATAGCTATATAACTTGCATCCAATAACTAATATGAGGATGTAAGTTATGGCAAAGCTAGGAAGACCAAGGGTGTTTAAAAATTTCCCTAACGCAAAGGATTTTGTTTTATTAGAAATGGTAAGGGTTCATGCCGGGGTTAA
>CANNRM010000088.1 GCA_947508155.1 Rickettsiales bacterium
ATTGCGAGGAGCTATAGGCGACGTGGCAATCTCGCTTTTATTAAGAGAGATTGCCACGTCGGACTTTGTCCTCCTCGCAATGACGTTATTTTTTACCATCTTACTTCACCTTCGGCTGTGTTTCGAATGTGTGGAATGGTGGAGGTGATGGCAATGTCCATTCTAAAGTTGTAGCGCCTTCTCCCCAAGGATTAGCTGGGCATTTTTCTCCTCTACGTAATGTATATAGCACTACATAAACAAAGAAGAATGCGGCGAAAACAGAAATTCCAGCTCCAATAGATGACATCATATTCCAACCAGCAAAAGCATCAGGGTAATCAGGGACACGCCTTGGCATGCCAGCCATTCCCAAGAAATGCTGCGGGAAGAAAGCGAGGTTAACACCAACGAAAGTTAGCCAGAAATGTATTTGCCCTAGCTTTTCTGGATATTGACGACCTGACATTTTACCAATCCAATAATAGAAACCAGCAAATGCAGCAAATACTGCACCCAATGATAGCACATAATGGAAATGCGCAACTACATAATATGTATCATGGAGCGATCTATCAACAGCTGAGTTTGAAAGCACAACTCCCGTCACCCCACCAACTGTAAATAGGAAAATGAAACCTATGCAAAAAAGCATTGGCGTATCGAATTCAATCGATCCACCCCACATTGTTGCAATCCAGCTGAATATCTTCACGCCAGTAGGTACGGCAATAATCATCGTAGCTGCTGTGAAATATACAAGAGCATTGAATCCAAGGCCCACTGTGAACATATGGTGAGCCCATACAACGAAGCCAACAAAGCATATTGCAATCATAGCTCCAACCATTCCTAAATATCCAAATATTGGCTTTTTAGAGAATGTTGCTACGATCTGACTGATAATACCAAAACCAGGCATAATCACGATATATACTTCTGGATGACCGAAGAACCAGAATAAATGCTGGAACAATAATGGATCACCACCACCTTCTGGTTTGAAGAAAGCTGTGCCGAAATTACGATCTGTAAGTAGCATTGTAATAACCGCTGCAAGTACTGGCATAACCATGATAATTAGGAATGCTGTAAGCAAAATTGACCATACATATAATGGCATTTTAAGAAGCGTCATGCCAGGTGCACGCATGTTGAAAATGGTCACAAGCATGTTGATAGAACCAAGAATTGATGACATACCAGCAAGGTGAAGCGAGAAAATCGCCATATCAACAGCGGCACCAGGATGCCCGAGGTTACTACTTAAGGGGGGATAAACCGTCCAGCCAGTGCCAGGCCCGCCATCCACTAAAGCAGAAAGGCCGAGAAGTAAGAAAGATGGAATTAACAGCCAAAAACTCACATTGTTCATGCGAGGGAAGGCCATATCTGGTGCACCAATCATGAGAGGTACAAACCAGTTACCGAATCCACCAAAAAGCGCAGGCATGATCATGAAAAATACCATGATGATCCCATGTGCGGAGATTAGAACGTTGAACAATTGATGGTCACCACCAAGGAACGTACTACCAGGAACAGCAAGTTGTATTCTGAATAATAGCGAGAAAATGCCTCCCACAAGCCCAGCTGCAATAGCGAAGATAATGTACATTGTACCGATATCTTTGTGGTTTGTGGAGAGGAGCCATCTCCTCCATCCATGTGGTGCGTCGTGATGTTCGTTTGACATATTTTTTCTCTTTTTGTTTTGTTTGTTTTATTATGGTTAGAATGGTGGTTGTTCGAGCCAACGTCATCCTCGAGGCTGCCGCAGGCAGAGCTCGGGGACCTCAGGATACAGAGAAAAGCTCGATCGAGCATCACTCTGCTGCCCCAAGATCCCCGAGCTTTTGCATCGCAAAACTCGAGGATGACGTTTATTATTTAAACTTCTCTTTGGCCATTGTCACCCAAGCCTCAAATTCTGCTTCTGGAACAACTTCTACAGCAATCGGCATAAAACCATGATTCACACCGCATAATTCAGAACATTGCCCATAATATACACCAGGTTTTTCAACTTTTACCCATGTTTCATTTGTTCTGCCTGGCACTGCGTCGATTTTTACGCCAAATGCAGGAACTGCAAAGCTATGTATCACATCAGCTCCAGTGGTGAGGAATCTTACTACTTTTCCAGCTGGAATTACAATCCTATTATCTACTTCTAAAAGTCTTTTTTGTCCAGGCTTTAAATCTTTTTGCTGGATCATATAGCTATCAAACTCAAAATTACCATTATCAGGGTAAATATAGTGCCAATACCATTGATATCCTACAACTTTTACAGTGATGTCCGCTTTTGGGGTATGTTCAGCGAAATTGAGAATTTTAAATGATGGTATCGCGATTACTACAAGCAACACAATAGGAATAAATGTCCAAAGTACTTCGATAAAAACATTGTGGGTGAATTTATTGGGCACAGGATTAGTCTTTGAATTAAAACGAAGACATACGTAAGCTAGTAAAAACATCACTAACGCTACAACGCTGAACATAATGATCATCAAAAAATTATGTAGCCATTCAATATTTTCCATAACCTCAGTAGCGGGTGGTTGAAATGTCATTTGCCATGGCTCTGGAGAGCTTGCAAAAGCGGTTCCTGATAGAATAAGTAATGTTACGAAAAGGATTTTTTTTATCATATGTTTTTATTATTAACGTTGTACTGTATCTGTATCTTTTTTGGGATCGGCAATTTTTTTAGTATATGATTCCACTACTTTTGGATTGCTATCAACGACATGTTGATATTTCATGCCATGCTCTACCATAACACGACCTTGCTTTAGAGATTCCTGTTGATCACGTACTGAAAATTTGTTCAGTACAGTTTCAGTGATATCATATAAAAATTTCCACGAAAGTTCTAGTAATTCTTTTACAGAAAGCGATTGAGTCTGAGGAAATTTTATTTTATTATATTGAGATTGTGCACCACTATCTCCTTTTTGAGGGTATTGTGCATTTCCTTCGGTGGTAGTTGAGGTAGCAGATTTTTTGGTCAAAAAATACACTATAACGATGAAAGCTATTGCGCCAATTGCATATGTCATTTGAGAGTCCTTATTGCTATTATGCAACTTACCCACGTCATCCCCGCGAAGGTAGGGATCCAGTGCTTTAACTTAATAATTCACGCGAATTAATGTACAGGATCCTGGGTTAAGACCGGGATGACGTGGGTAGTTACACTATTATGATGATAGTATAAATATTTTATGAATCTTGCAAGAGCTTATTGCATAAGCGGGATATCGTTTGAGAAGACTCTTGGCTATTGCGACTTTTTAGCAAATGGCAGCTTAGTTATAAGTTAGTTACTGCTCTTCTTTCCGATATATCGTAAAAGCACCAAAGCTGGTAAAGAAAACACAACGCTAAATACAAAGAAATTATCCCATCCATAATTTTCCACAATAGTTCCCGAATAAGCTACTAGGCTATGATTGATTAAAGTCGTTGCGCTGCTAAGCAAAGCATATTGTGTCGCAGTATATTGCTTATTGCATAAATATCCTAAATATCCAACAAGTGCTGCTGATCCCATTCCGCCGGAGAAGTTATCGATAGAAACAGTGATAAATAATGCGGACATCACTGGCCCCTGTGCATGCATCCAGATAAACATCAGATTAGAAACCATCTGCAACACGCCGCACACCATAAGTCCGCGTATATATCCAAGTCTTATGCATACAACGCCTCCAGCAATAGCTCCGAATGTTGTTGCAAAAAATCCAAACCCTTTCATCACGCCAGAAACTTGAATTTTTGAAAATCCTAGCTCTAAATAAAATGGAGCAGTGACAAAGGAAATCATCGCTTCACCAGCTTTATACATAATGATTGCCGCTAATATATGTATTGCAAGTGGGCGAGTTAGAAAGTCCTTAAATGGATCTATAACATTAGCGCGTATGCTAAACTTTCTTTCTTGAATATTTTTTGATCCAAAATCTGGTACAGTCAGCGCAAATAACGCACCTATAGCAAAAATTCCTGCGACAATTTTCATTGTTAAATGCCAATCCTCTGTCATGCCAACAATGAATAGCACTCCAGCTCCAGTGAGCAGTGCGCCAACGCGATATCCTAAGATTGCTATTGCCGCACTCAAGGCAACTTCCTCTGGTGATACACGTTCGATACGCCAAGCATCGTATGATATGTCATATGTTGCA
>CANNRM010000089.1 GCA_947508155.1 Rickettsiales bacterium
AGTGATATTATCAGCAGATTTTCACATGATCTTTCTCTGATTAGCGATATTATTACTAACCTTATTTCTTTTAGTATTCGGAATTTTTTTCTCATCGTAGGTGGTATGGTGATGATGTTTATTCAGGATGTGAAGCTTTCCATGATCGTGATGCTTTCGGTGCCCATTTGCCTTGTGATGATCAGTCGGCTGGGTAAAAAGGTGCGTGTTATGGCGCGTGAACTTCATGCAAAAAAAGCTGCGCTTGAGGAGGTTGTTGGTGAGACGATGTCGAATATTCGAGTGGTTTATGCCTTTAATATACAGGATTATCGCGTGCAGAAATTGACAGATATTGCGACAGAATCTTCTGGTATTGCTAGAAGATATTTGCGTATTCGTGCGATGTTTTTTGCCCTTGCAATGACTGTTGTAACATCCCTTCTATTGATGGTTTTGTGGGTAGGTGGGCTTGATGTAATTGACGGAACTATTTCTTCGGGGAATATGGTGTCGTTCATTTTTTATGCAGTTTCTACGGCATTTGCTATTGGTGGAATTGCGGAGGTTGTAGGGGATTTGCAGAAGTCATTCGCTGGGGCGGAAAGGGTGTTTGAATTGCAGGATTTAGGTGGTGGTTTGGATGGTGTGAATGAGCAGGCGTCATTGCGAGGAGCCAAGGGCGACGTGGCAATCTCCCTTAATAAAAGTGAGATTGCCACGTCATCTTCGATTCCTCGCAATGACGCTGCCATTACATCCCTCCATATCCATGTCTCCAACTTCTTCTACCCATCGCGTCCTGAAGCGCAAATCCTGAGTAATGTCGCGATTGATGCTTCCGCTGGTGAATTCATTGGTCTTGCTGGTCCTTCTGGTAGTGGAAAAAGTACCATTTTGCAAATCATTATGGGGCTATATAAAGCTGATGATAGTAGTGTAAAACTGAATGATCATGATGTGGATTTATCCTTAAGACCTGATCTTGTAAAGTGCGTTGCATATGTTCCGCAGGATCCATTTTTATTCTCCGCAAGTATAGAGGAAAATATCACATTAGGGCGGGAAGGCGGAGACTTAGATGAGGTGCTAAAAATCACAGGTTTGGATGAGGTGATTGCGTCATTCCCGAAGGGTCTTGAAACTTACGTGGGTGAGAAAGGTATGCAGCTTTCTGGTGGGCAAAAGCAGCGGATTTCTCTGGCGCGCAGTATTTACGGAAGGCCAGATGTTGTGCTGCTTGATGAGGCAACGAGCGCGCTTGATTTACATGCTGAGAATCATGTGATTGAGCATTTACGCAAGTTTATGAAGGGTAAGATTATAATATCAGTAGCTCATAGATTGTCGTCTATCAAGAATGCGGATAAGATATTTTTGATTCATAGCGGGGTTTTGGTTGCAGCTGGTGACCATAAGGAATTGCTGAAGATATCGCCTTTGTATAAGCATTTGGCGACGTTCCAGAATGTTTAGTTTCATCCAAAATTATTTAATCTTGCATAAACCATACAAATATTGTATAATCCTACCATAGGAATTTAAAAAAAGGGCTATTTTATGATATTACAAGATAATTTTTGCATAATTAAGCATGTCGCTTCCAACGGGCAAATATCGCTTGGTAAGGAATATGCTGGGAAGCAAGTTCAGATCTCCAAATTAGAAGGTGGTGATTTATTAATTCAGATTGGTCGCTTTATTCCTGATAATGAAAGATGGTTATATAAAGGTCGTAATAGCGAAGCTTTAGATAAAGGTATACAATGGGCTGAATCGCATCCAAGACGTGAGAATTTTGATGAAATAGAGAAAGCGATAGAAAATGAATAAGATATTGTTGGATATGAACTATCCTATATTTCAGGAGCAATTATTTAGCCTAGAAAAACTAGAACAGCGCACTTTGCTCAATACTTTAAGAAAAATCAAAAAATTGGATTGGGAAGAGTTGTATAAAGATAAGGGTATCAGGTGGGAATTGATTACTTCAAAAAGCACTTCTCAAGGTCATAATATCTATTCTTTTCGATTCTCACAGAAATATCGTGGTTGCCTATAGAGATGGACTCTATATGGTATTGATAGGTTTGTTTGCTGATCACGATAGTGCATATAAATGATGATTTTACACATATTATATAGTTCTTGACTCTATCTCGTAAATTTAGTACAAAACATGCATGTAATATACACAGAGAACAACCATGCATAGCACAAACCAAATTCGCTCCGAATTCCTAAACTATTTCGTCAAAAATGACCATACAGCGGTGCATTCTAGCCCGCTTATTCCTCATAATGACCCGAGTCTTATGTTTGTGAATTCTGGTATGGTGCAGTTCAAGAACGTATTTACTGGCTTAGAGCAACGCGATTATAAACGCGCAACATCGAGCCAAAAATCTGTGCGTGCTGGTGGAAAGCATAATGACCTTGATAACGTTGGCTATACAGCAAGGCATCATACATTCTTCGAAATGTTAGGGAATTTTTCCTTTGGAGATTACTTCAAGGAAAAAGCGATTTATTATGCATGGGAATTGCTAACCAAAAATTTCGGACTGAATAAGGATAAATTATACGCAACGGTTTATCATACTGATAATGAAGCAATTGCTCTTTGGAAGAAGATTTCTGGCTTGAGTGATGATCGTATCATCCGCATCAATACCAATGATAATTTCTGGTCTATGGGTGATACTGGTCCTTGTGGACCTTGCTCGGAGATATTCTATGATCATGGTGATAAGATTCCTGGTGGGCTGCCTGGCACGCCTGAGCAGGATGGCGATAGATATATCGAAATCTGGAACATGGTTTTCATGCAATATGAGCAGGTGGATAAGGAAACGCGTATTGATCTTCCGCAGCAATCGATTGATACTGGTATGGGCTTAGAGCGTATTACTGCTGTGCTTCAAGGTGTGCATGATAATTATGATATTGATCTTTTCAAAAGCATCATAGAAGCATCTGAAAATCTTACAAATACCAAGGCTATTGGCAATGCGAAATTTTCTCACCGCGTGATAGCGGATCATTTGAGATCATGTTCTTTCCTAATTGCCGATGGTGTTATGCCTTCTAATGAGGGGCGCGGATATGTGCTGCGTCGGATTATGCGTCGTGCTATGCGTCATGCTCATATTTTGGGCGCTACAGAGCCATTGATGTATCGTATGCTTCCAACGCTTGTGAATATTATGGGCGAAGCTTACCCTGAGCTTAAACGCGCTGAGGATTTTGTGTCTGTTATTCTGCAACAGGAAGAGGAAAGATTCCGTACGACTCTTGATAGGGGGTTGAAGCTTCTGGATGAGGAAAGTGTGTCACTGAAAAGTGGTGGTGTGTTTTCAGGTGAAACTGCGTTCAAATTATATGATACATACGGGTTTCCATTGGATCTTACTGAAGATATTTTGAAGAGCAAGGATATCAGCGTTGATCATAATAAGTTCGATGAAAAAATGCAGGAACAGAAGGATCGTGCGAGAAAATCTTGGTCTGGGTCAGGTGATGCAAAAACTGATGGATTATGGTTCGAAATTCAGGCTACTCATGGTGGCACTGAGTTTTTGGGCTATAGTTTGAATGAGGCGCAAGGGACAGTTCTTGATCTGATTATAGATGGTAAGCGCGAGAAGTTCTTGGGCAAAGGCGATAAGCAATTTACATTGATCACAAATCAAACGCCATTTTATGGTGAATCTGGTGGTCAAATGGGAGATGTTGGTACTGTCAAAGCAGATAATGCTGTAATTCGCGTGGTTGATACTAAGAAATACCTAGGCAATGTGATAGCTCATATTTGTGTTGTTGAATCTGGCGAAGTTAAAACTGGTGATATCGTTACTTTGAGAATTGATACAGAGCACAGAAATAACATGCGTGCGCACCATTCTGCGACTCATATTCTTCATGCTGTATTGCGTGAGGTTTTGGGCAAGCATGTGACGCAAAAAGGATCGCTTGTAGCGCATGATAGATTGCGTTTTGATATTTCTCATCCGCAAGGCATAACGCAGGAGCAGAAGCTGATTATTGAGGATAAGGTGAATCAAATCATCACCCACAATACTCCTGTGAAAACTGTTCTTATGTCTACAGAAGAGGCAATTGAGCAAGGTGCTATGGCTTTGTTTGGCGAGAAATATGATTCCGAAGTGCGTGTGGTTTCCATGGGTGGTGA
>CANNRM010000090.1 GCA_947508155.1 Rickettsiales bacterium
AGCGCATGTGTGCCAATAACTATGTCCACATTTCCTTCACGAATATCAGACCGAATTTGTGCTATTTCAGTGCGTGGGGTTAGGCGCGAAACTTGGGCAATTTTCATTCCAGTAAGTGCAAATCTTTCGCGGAAACTTGTAAAATGTTGCTTTGCCAAAATAGTCGTTGGTGCAATAACTACAACTTGTTTGAGGTTTGTTGCTGCCATAAAAGCCGCGCGCATTGCAACTTCTGTTTTGCCGAATCCAACATCTCCACAAATAAGCCTATCCATAGGGTGCCCTGAAAGAAGATCGCTCTCAATATCCGCAATTGCGCTTAGCTGATCATCTGTTTCAGTATAAGGAAATGCATGACAGAATTTGTCATATTGTTCATTTTTACACATTGGTTCAGAGGAAATCATCTTGCGTTCAGCGGCAATTTTAATGAGCTTCTGTGCGATATCGCCAATGCGGTTTTTGAGCTTAGATTTACGTCTCTGCCAAGCAACTCCACCAAGCTTATCAAGAGCTGCATCATCATTGCCATATTTTTTGATAGATTCAAGGTTTTCAACAGGGATGTATAATTTATCCCCACTATCATAAATGATTTTGATGCAATCATGGCGAATGCCAGCCACTTCAAGAGTTTCGATCCCTTCGAAGCGCCCAATACCATGTTCGTTGTGAACAACTAGCTCTCCTTCAGCAAGAGTTTCAAGCTCTGAAAGGATGTTTTTTAGCTTTTTAGAAGATGATGTTGGGCCGCTGATGCGTCGCAGGCCGATGATGTCTTGTTGTCGGATGAAAAAGATTTCGTGATCGTCATTGCGAGGAGCCATAGGCGACGTGGCAATCTCCCTTTTATTATGAGAGAGATTGCCACGTCGGACTTGGTCCTCCTCGCAATGACGATTAGGTGTAAAACTCTCCGCAAGCATCACATTAACCAGTGCCACTTGCCCTGGTTTTGCATCTCGTAAATGTTCTATTTCTACTGTTTCAACATCGGATAATCTTAGCACTTGTGCAACTTTTTGCACGCCGCTGAAACTAGGACAACATATGATGAATTTTGAGGTTTTATGCGCACGCGCAAAATCGGCGAATATATCGCCAACGGGATGTTGTAGCTTTGCACTTTCTGCGTAGAAATTGAGTGGGTTAGAGGTGATGTCGGCTGTAATATCAATAATTTCATCATTGTCATTCCCGCGAAGGCGGGAATCTAGGTTATATAAAAGCTGGATCCCCGCCTTCGCGGGGATGACATTTATACTATGGGTGACATTTGCGCTATCCACATCATACATCATCTCTGTCTTTAACAACGGATAAAACTGCATTGGATTCAATCTATTAGTCTCAAGGCGCGACTGATAAAAATCCTCAATCTGGTCTATTTCATCCTTTGCATATCTAGCAAAAATCTCTCCATTTATAAACTGTGGCTCAATTAAATAATCGGTGAAATTCACCATCTTCTCATAGCACAAAGCAAGTAGATGCTCCGCTCCAGCCACATGCCGCCCTTCGCATATTCCAAGATATGTTGGATTTTGGCTATGATTCACACCAAATTTCTGTAAAAAAGCATCCTTAAAATTCTTAATTGTGGCTTGTGATAAAATCATTTCGCTTGAAGGATATATCTCGAATTTTTCCACTACAAAACTTGATATTTGCGATAATGGATCAAACAATTTAATGCTGATATTATTCTCCCAATCGAAGTTCAATCTGTAGCTTTCATCATCAGAAATGACTATATCCAAAATATCACCACGCAAGGCAAATTCACCAGCTTCTGTGGCGGTACTAACTCGAATAAATCCACTAGAAATTAGGAAATCTATGATGGTAGATTGTTTGATTTTGTGTTTCGCAGAAACGGTCAAATGCTTGTTAGAAAATACCTCTTTTGGCGGCACTTTTTGCAGCAAATTCGCGGCAGATGTAAAGATGATTTTAAATTCGTCAGAACCACGTGATGCAAGCTTTGAAAGAGTCTTTGCGCGATCAGAAAGAATCTGTTTATTTGGAGAGATTCTATCATATGGAATTGTATCCCATTTTGGGAAAAAATAAGTATTCGCAAGTGGTTTGAAAAATTTGGATAGCTTATAATTATTCTGCGCTTCTTCTTCGTTTGCGCATATGAATAAAACATCACTTTTGAGGGGCGTGTTTAGGGTTGTGTATATTGTTGATGATGTTTTCATATGTTGTTTATCTGATAAGACTTCTAAAATACAGTATTCTAGAGATTTTTGCCAGTATGAATGTGACAATTATATATTAACCCAGCATCAAATAGCATCGTTATATCTATCAAATATCTGAATATTATAGCAACTACTACAAGCAACATAATATAATACAATTATATTTATTAATTATATTATGTTGGACCCACAAATTCTCAGAACTTTAAAAACATCCCTAAGCAGCTCAGATAATATCGAAGAGCTAAGTAAGCAATTAGCCGGAGCGCAAGGCCAATTAGATGATAAAGAACGTTTTAGTTTGCTTCAAAGCGCTTGCGAAAATCAATCCCATGGATTAGAAATGCTTAGGTTGCTTAAGACGCAAGGATTTGACTTAAATCTAAAAGATCAACGTCAGAACACAATACTACACGATATGATACGCGCACAAAATGCGCCAGCTGTATCTTTTTTGGTGCAATTAGCAGATGAAGGATCTGTAGATTTACAAGCAATGAATCGCTCCAAAAAATCTCCATTGCAAATGGCTGTATCAGAATGTGATGACCAGGATCCAATAATTGGTATTCTGCAACAACATGGCGCAAAATTACGTGCGCCGGATTCGGATAAACAGCCTATCAAGGAAATAGAATTATCTTTTCTTTTCAGAGAAGCCGCACAAAAAGGTACCAGGGATATCAAAGTATCAGAATTGCTTGCAAGCAATGGATTTTTACCAACATTGGATAAATTAATGATTTATGGTGATGATATTACAAAAGATAGGTTTGATAAAGTAGATTTTTCTGACCTATCTTTACAAAATATTTCTATGAGCGCGAGCTTCCAAAAACCATTATCTACTTTATTATTTCAACGTTGTAATCTTACTAATGCAAATTTAAGAAATGCTCAGATATTAAGCGCGGATGGATGCTTTGCGGGATCTGACATAAATGGTCTTGTTGCACTTACTACGCCTACAGCACTTAAAAATGCAGTCAATATTGATAAGCATCAAGTAATATTTGTAGACCCAGAAAGACCTTTTGATCAATTTAATCTCATTCAAAAAGCATTTAAGGGGCCTAATCCACTCGACGCAGGTGGCGTGTGCAGGGGGTTATGCATTGAATATGCAAGATATTTTTTAAAAGAGCGTGATGTCGCAGTACAATCAACTCATGAAGATGCGATGCTAAAATTTTCTACAAAAAATGTAGATTCTACAAAATTTTTACAAAGAATTACCCAATACCATTCCTTACAAAGCACTGTTAAAAGCTCATTAACTCTCAATAATGCGGTATTTTCATCAGAGTTTCTTGCTCAGTTACAAGATGCACAAATTATAGGAGTGAGTATGGGCAGCGCAGTTAAGCCTGGTGGACATGCCATGGCAATTCGCGTAGTAGAAGAAAACGGACAAAAAATGTATAGATATTTCGATCCAAATTACGGAGAATCATCGCCTCTTATGTTACAAGAACTACATACACAATTGATCAATCTACAAAAAATTTATAAATATGACAAACCCATTGAACTGTTTGATCTAGGCAAATTTGCAAAAGAGCTGGAAATAGCCACAGACAAAGGTAAAACAAGCTACCTCAATTCTCCTCTAGCACAAGCTATTAAAGCAAATAATATACCAGAAATTACTACTTTAGCAGAGAAACAAAATGCCATTCTTAGCTTTGAATTTATTGACACGCAAGTTATACAAAAAGCACAGTCGCCCGAGGCATTATTAGCTTTTCTGAATGCATCAGATAACAAAATCGATTGGGATAAAGATGGTTCAAGAATACTCTGCGCAGTCCATAATAGAAAGTATTCTCCTGATCTTTTATCCTTATTGATATCAAAAGGTA
>CANNRM010000091.1 GCA_947508155.1 Rickettsiales bacterium
CAGTTTTCATGTTGGCTGCGTTATGAGAGATGTTATTAAACTCTTGCTGAGCAGTGTCAAGCCCTGTTCTTGCTGTGTATAATGCTGGAATAGACATAATAAACCTCTGTTTTATTTCATAATTTTAGTTATGGCGTTTCTTTCTAAATTGGCAAGATCAGTCACCAATTGGCGCGAAGCATCTGCTGAACGCTCAAGCTCAATCATAGTAGTTAGAACCTTTGTTGAATTCACATTAGAGGTTCTAAGAGTGCCGCTTTTTATAGTAGCAACGTCATTCGCAAGAGGTATTTCTGGTCTGTTACTGATGTAAAGTCCAGCGCCTTCGCGGGTTAAATCGGTATTCGGAGGAAAGCCAAATACCCCTATTGCTTCTACTTGAGTAGTATCTGCGTATACTGTACCATCTTCTGCGACCTCAAGCAATGAATATTCTTTTTTATCTGGCAGAACTATAGGCTGCCCTCCTTGATTTGATACAGGATATCCTTCAACATTCACTATAATATTTTGTGCATTGATTAAAAAATGCCCGGATAGGGTATATCTAGGACCCCGAGATGTTAGGACTTTGAAATATCCTGGTCCTATAATTGCAAGATCAAGAGGATTATTTGTGACTTTTAAGCCACCAACTTCACTTTTTCTGTAATTGCCACGAGGAACAACGAAAGAGTTTGTTTTTCTTTTTGATTCTTTTTTGTCGACGCGTTTGTAAATAACATCATCTTGCTCAAAGCCTGTGGTATTCACGTTGGCGGCATTATTTGCTATCACTTCGAGCTGTGCTTGTTTTGCAATATCGTTGGATATGGCGATATAAGGAGCATTGCTTGCGTGGGATATGCAAGATATGCATATTAGTAATAGCGCTAGAATGGTTCTCATTTATGTGTATCTAGTTTATTAAGATTCGATCATAAACTAAAATAATCTCAATGAAAACTGATTTTTGTATTATCTTTTATTCTGCGCTATGGCAACAATAAAATGCGATAATATTACCTATAGTGGTCATCCATCCTATACAGCATGATGGTGTGGCATCCTCGTCGTCATATGGTATTGATAATGTACCTAAAATTGCCGGTGCTTTCGAATCTAGTGGCGTATCTGTAGATGTCTCAGTTGAAAAAGTACTTACATAATAGTTATCATTAGTACTAAGTTGTGTTTGCATTGCATCCTCTTTTTTGAATGGGTTATTGAAAATTAATATATATATCACATTTGTTTTATAATCGATATATATTTTTTTGTTTCGCTACCTGTTTTCCATTCTATCATTTGTAATAAAACTGTGATATGCTCCGCGCTTAAGTAACTTATAAAATAACTTATAATGACAAAACCATTATTTGACAAAGTCCTTATTGCAAACCGTGGAGAGATAGCTCTGCGTATTATGAAAACCCTTAAAAAGATGGGTATTAAATCTGTCGCTGTTTATTCAGAAGCAGATACAAACTCGCTACATGTGCAATATGCTGATGAAGCATATTTCATTGGTAATTCTCCTGCTACAGAAAGCTATTTAAACATAAAAAACATCATTGCAGCAATACGTGAAAGCGGTGCGCAAGCTGTGCATCCTGGCTATGGATTCCTTTCCGAAAACCCGCTATTTGCAAATGCTCTTAAAAGAGAGGGTGTAAAACTTATTGGTCCTAGCGCTCATGCAATACGAGTTATGGGTGATAAAATTGAAGCAAAGAAAATAGCGACTGATGCTGGTGTAAGCACTGTCCCGGGTTATATGGGTGCTATTCCTAATGCCGCCCAGGCCATAGATATTGCCAAAAAAATTGGCTTTCCAGTAATTGTAAAGGCTGCTGCTGGTGGTGGTGGTCGTGGAATGCGCGTGGTAAAAAGCGAAGCAGAAATGGAAGCGGCTTTTGAGTCTGCAAGGCGTGAAGCGAGTAATCACTTTAGTGATAGCCGTGTATTTATTGAAAAATTCATTGAGAGGCCAAGGCACATCGAGATTCAGCTTTTGGCGGATGAGCATGGTAATGCCGTTTGCCTAGGTGAGCGCGAATGTTCTATTCAACGTCGCCACCAGAAGGTTATTGAAGAGGCTCCAAGTCCTTTTATTGATGATGCAACAAGGCAGGAGATGTATGATCAGGTTGTTGCGCTGTCAAATAAGATAGGCTATTCCTCGGCTGGGACAGTAGAATTCATTGTAGATCCTGAACGTAATTTTTACTTCATGGAGATGAACACAAGGCTTCAGGTAGAACATCCAGTTACTGAGTTGATTACTGGCATAGATATTGTAGAGCAGATGATTCGCATTGCTGCTGGTCAAAAGCTAGAGATAAAGCAAGAAGATGTGAAGCTTGATGGTTGGGCCTTGGAATGTAGAATTCAAGCGGAAGATCCATCTCGTGGCTTCATCCCTTCAAGCGGTAGGATTACTGAATATTCTGAACCTCCACGTGAGAATAATTTTAGGGTAGATTCTGGCGTTGCTGCTGGTGCAGAAGTAAGTATGTTTTATGATTCAATGGTTGCTAAGCTTTGCACCTTTGATACAACGCGCGATGGTGCAATTGAGAAAATGCGCTCGGCATTGGGATCATTTGTAATACGTGGTATTGCTCATAATATGAGTTTCTTGGAAGCAGTAATTTCAAATCCTCGTTTTATGGCTGGTGATATTAGCACTAGCTTTATTGAAGAAGAATATCCAGAAGGATTTAGCGGCGCGCATTTGACGCCAGAAATGATAGAAACATTCTTAGCAGCCGCTGTGAATATTTTTATGGCCGAACAAAAGCGTTCATCTAGTATTCCAGATCAAATGATTAGTCAGGCTAGTAAGCTTGGTACACGTTGGGTTGTTCATATTGACGGTCAGCTTTTCCCTGTAATGATTAAGCAGGTGAATGATGGTTATAATATACGTTATACTCAAGGGCGTATTTTTGTACATAGTACATGGAGCCTTGGCTCTCCTGTATTTAGAGGTATAGTAAATGGTCGTAAGATTAATGTGAAAATCGATGAGATTGCGACTGGTTATAGGCTAACACATTCTGGCACTAGTGCTAATGTTTATGTGCGTTCTCCGAGAATTTCTGAGCTAACATCTATTATGCCAGCCCCTGTAGAGGAAGATTTTGCGGGAAAAGTTACAGCGCCACTCACTGGTCAAATTGTTGCAGTGAAAGTGGTGGAAGGTGATGAAGTTGTAGCTGGTCAGGATCTGGTGATTTTAACTGCTATGAAGATGGAAAATGTAATCACGGCTATTGCAAATGCGAAAGTTGCTAAGGTTCATGTTAAGGCTGGCGATCAGGTAAATATGGGTAGCGTTCTGATTGAGATGGAGTGAGAACGATTCTTCGGACTATACCGTCATCCACGCTCAGGCGCAATGACGCTAGAGACTTCCTATGTGTATAACCGTCTAGCTTAATAGTAGTATTGGTCTGTATCACCATTCAAGACTGTAATGCCTCCATTGCAAAACTCATGTGATGATTGGTCTTCTACTTCTGCTTTTAGAGTTTGTGCGAATGATCCTTCTAGACCTGAGCTTAATTGCGTTGGCTGTTTTTGCATATCCATCTTTTCGAGTGCAGACGCCAACCCTGAGGTGTCATTGTGATTATCGTCAAATCCTTCGTAATCTACATGCATGGACGTTTTCTTAGGAGTGGCAGGAGCTTTTTTATCTCTGGGCTGCGTAATATCCTGGACTGCCTTGGTATGCATATTACTTTCTGTAGACAGCTCTGCATCATCCGATTGCACAACTGTTTTAAATAATTTTGATTGCTTAATGCTCTCAAATTGAGGCTCTATCTTTTTCAATGCATTTGTAAAGCCGTTAGTTATATCACTATAATCTTTTAATTTACCTTGTAGCTTCGGTGTAGTAGTTGCACGGTCAGATCATGAGTTACAAAACTCTTAATATTAATCAACTTTAAATTGATTGCTAAAATCACAAAAACCAGCTAAAAGTCTCTTGCTAACGTTAATTGGAGAGATTTTATGCAATCAGAAAAAGACTTTTTAAAAGAATTCGAA
>CANNRM010000092.1 GCA_947508155.1 Rickettsiales bacterium
AATCTCACTTCTTTCGCTAAGGTCTTTATAGAAAAAGGGAGATTGCAACGTCGAACTGCGTTCTCCTCGCAATGACGGTTGTGTATAACGTCTATTCAAAACTTAGGAGCAAAAATGTCCAAAATGTCCACAATCAAAATTAACAACATCTCCATAGCAAACAATCTACCATTCGCTCTAATCGCTGGGCCATGCCAGATAGAAAACCTTGATCATGCGTTGTTTACAGCTGAACAAATCAAAAAAATTACTACGAAACTGGGCATTCCTTTTATATATAAATCATCTTTCGACAAAGCAAATAGAACGTCGGCCAATGCTGCTCGTGGCGCGGGTATTGATAATGGTTTGGAAATTCTTGCAAAAGTAAAAGCTCAATTAGATGTGCCAATTACCACTGATGTTCATAATTATGATCAATGTGCGAAAGTTGCGGAAGTTGCTGATATACTCCAAATTCCAGCGTTTTTGTGCCGTCAGACGGATCTATTAAAAGCTGCTGCGGAAACTGGTAGAGTTGTGAATGTGAAAAAAGGGCAGTTTTTAGCTCCGTGGGATATGAAGAATGTGCATGCAAAGCTGGAGCATTTCGATGCTAAGGGCATAATGCTTACAGATCGTGGAACTTGTTTCGGGTATAATACTCTTATATCTGATATGCGTGGCCTTGTTACCATGGCTGAAACTGGTGCACCTGTGATTTTTGATGCAACGCATTCTGTGCAACAGCCAAGTGCTCAAGGCGGATCTAGTGGGGGGGAGAGGCGTTTTGTCGAGGTTCTCGCGCGTGCTGCGATTGCTGTTGGTGTGGCGGGGTTGTTTATGGAAGTGCATCAGGATCCGGACAATGCTCCTAGTGATGGGCCATGTATGTTGAGATTGGATAATCTTGAGCATGTGCTGGGGCAGTTGAAGCGTTATGATGCTATTACGAAGGGAAGTTAAACGGTTTTTTAACCCTTGTTTCTATATTTCCTAATACTTACACTTGCAAAATCTTCAAAATCCGCTATAATCCACCTCGATAATATTAATTAATGAGGATAAAGGATATGTTAAATATTAATAGAGATATAAAAGGCTGGATGCTCAGTTCTAGTAGAATAGAGGACACGGAGATATTGGAATTTATAAAAACTAATTATGAGGCTGACTGGTTAGATCCAGAAGTTCAGAAAAAGCTTGTCGAAGTTAATACAGAAATGGAGGGTGCTAATATTTTTAAATCGGCATTACAAGAAGAAGGTGGTGCGGATGTATTTAGGTTTTTTTGGGGTAAGCTCACAGATGAATCTAAAATAATTATGTTGAGTGAGCAATTCTTAAGATTTCAAGATGCAGATGTGATGGGCAATCTTTTCGCAATGTCTGTTCTACATTCTGTTATTAACGAAGATAATTCTATTGTAGATATGATGCTGCAAGATATTGATAGGCTTCAAATGCATCAAGAAGTATTAAATGTGCATGTAGAATGTTTTTTCGGCGATTCTGGATATGATGTGCCATTACTGTCATCGTTTATTTATCAATCAGTGCATAATGAAAATTATATTCGTGCTGCCCTTAAATTGATAGATTATGGCGTGGATGTCAATGTTCAGAACCAGCTAATAGATGCAGAGGTGATGGCAGCTTATGGTGACGATGATATAGAAGAAGATGCAAGTTCTTCTGATGCTCAGCAGGACGTTCCGTTAATTGCCGCTTTTAAGTGTGGAAGAGCTGAAATTGCTGCTAAAATAATGACTGTACCTGGTGTAAATATGAGCGCAAAAGATGTTCATGGTTTTACATTGAATCATATCGCTCATATTATGAATAATGATCAATTGCAAGCATTATGTGATGCTAATGCTGGTCTTATACTGGATGATCGTGATGCTATTAATCATAGAGCTGGAGAATTGAATCAAGAAATATTGCAACAAGAGTTTTATGTAGGAGTTCTTAACGATTGGAATGATTTCTATAGAAGAGATATAGCTGGTCATAACGCGCATGATGATGGTGTGGATCAATAATTCGGCATAAAAAATGTCCAGATTGCATAGTTGGTATTTTTTGTATTTTCCTCTTGAAAATCCTGTTTGTATCATCTAAACTCCACATTGCATAAATGATGGAGATATACAATCTATGACAAAATTAGCTTTAGTAACAGGTGGAACACTTGGAATTGGTGCGGCAATATCAAAAGCCCTCGCAGCACATGGCTGTAAGGTGGTTGCGAGTTATTGCTCGAACGATGATGAAGCTCAAAAATTTCATAAAGAAACTGGAATTAAAATCATGAAATGGAATGTGTCCAATTATGATGAATGTGTGTCTGGTGTGAAAGCTATTGAAGATGAATATGGAACGAATATCTCTACGCTTGTAAATAACGCTGGAATCACGCGCGATGGGATGCTTCATAAAATGTCGCCTGAGGATTGGCATTCTGTGATTGATGTGAATTTAGATTCGTGTTTTAACATGTGCCGCGCGGTGATTAATCAAATGCGTGATAAAAAATATGGTCGCATTATAAATATCAGTTCTATTAATGCTCAAGCTGGGCAGGTGGGTCAGACTAATTATTCTGCAGCAAAGGCTGGGATTATAGGCTTTACAAAGGCTTTGGCTAGGGAGTCTGCTCCTAAGAACATTACTGTGAATGCTGTAGCTCCTGGATATGTAATGACTGATATGGTTGCGAAAATTCCATCGGAATTTTTGGATAAATTGGTTGGATTAATTCCTATGTCGCGTTTGGGCAGGCCAGAGGATATAGCTCGCGCGGTTGTGTTCCTTGCGAGCGAAGAGGCGAGTTATATTACGGGCGAGACTTTGTCGATTAACGGTGGACATAATATGTTTTAGGCGTCGTGTGTCATGTATTGACCTACTGTACCCATACTAATTACATCATAAATCGCTTGTATGTAAGCAAGATCTAGTTCTATTGATGCTACTGATTCTTCTGCGTGTTTACCAGGATCATAAAATGTCAGACTATCTGTCGCTACCTTGTGTAGAATATTTGATAAGCTAGCATTTTTGGCATCTCCACATGATATAGTATCCTCGACGAAGAGGTAGATGGGTTCGCATGAGGACTTTATCTCTATAGTTGATGCCCCTTCCTTTTTCATCTCTACAACAAATGTATGGATGAGTTTCATATTATCAACCACCTGTTTTCCTTTTATATCTACATAAGATACATAGAAGGGGCGCATATCATACAAGGATTCAATATTATCAAAAATACATTCTCCTTCGTGATGAGTGAGGTCTGGCCTTATATCCTTGGTATAGTTTCTTATTTCTGTTATTTTCATATGTAACCTATATATAGAAGTTAGATTTGCCTCGACCAGACGCATTGTAACATTGCCACGGTACTTGTCAAGTGTGTTTCTAGCATTTGTCTCGCGTTTGGGCAGGCCAGAGGATATAGCTCGCGCGGTTGTGTTCCTTGCGAGCGAAGAGGCGAGTTATATTACGGGCGAGACTTTGTCGATCAATGGTGGGCATAATATGTTTTAGGAATCATGGCTCATAAAGTGTTCTACGTCTCCCATAACAATGGCATAGCTAATTTTAGATATTTTGTACCAGTCTGCTTCTGCATTATGTGACTCTGTGAAAACATCTTTATGTGTTAGACTGTCGTAAGTTCTGGTTACTTTATGAACATCTGTCATATGTGGATTCCATGAATTAGCGCACCATATGCGCGTTTCTTTGTGTGTTATAGAATTTTCTTCGCTAAGGTATAATGTAGTGGCGGTTGGCCCATTATGCATATTAGGTCCATTGAGTGTGATATTGACTACAAATTTATACTCTGGATATCGTCCATCCATATGGCGCCCCTCAAAAGGATCGTCTCGTCCGTTGAAAACGCAGTATCCTTCGTGATGAGTTAAACCTGGATAGTCAGTTTTTGTATATGATGTTATTCTCATTAGTTGTCTCAATATAAAATTTAAATTTGCATCCAAGCGCATCATAATATCTTTTAGTTTAAAGTCAAATATCATTTGAC
>CANNRM010000093.1 GCA_947508155.1 Rickettsiales bacterium
AACAAATTCAGATGCAGCGTCAAAATCTATCGGGGCTCTGAGAAATATTTATTGGCTTGCAGGAGGCGTTCCAAAAGAGGGCGGAATTGAGGATTTATTACCTTTATTACCAACTCATGTGAAAAAAGCGTATTTATTTGGAGAAGCGAAGGCGTTGTTCGCAAAACAGATTGGTGATATTGTAGAAATACAAATGTGCGAAAATATGCAAGAAGCGTTTGAGATGGCACACAAGGATGCTGCTGGCAACAAGGAACATGCAAATATATTACTCGCACCTGCTTGCGCTTCGTATGATCAGTTCAAAAACTATGAGGAACGTGGAAATAGGTTTATTGAGATGTGCAAGAAATTATTCTGAGTGAACGTAAGCATCGTTGGCACCTAGTACATCATCAGACTCAAAATACACATCTCCCGTAAATGTGATTTCCTTCACCCAATTATTTAAAGCGTTGAAATCACACAACCATTCCATAGTAGCAAAAATACTAAATATAACTGATATAAAAAATATTCCACACATATTAGACTCACGAATTTCTTGCATACAAATACTCGAAGAATCATCATGACATTTATTTATTTGCAAAATATTATACAATCCGCACACCGTCGCAATAGAAAAAGAAATATACACAGCACTTTTTGCCTGATTTTTTTCTATAGATAGATTAAAATTATCATTTTTCATATCACCATCTTTTTTTATATTGTAATATAATAACAACATTAATACATTTATCTAATATTAAAGCACCTTAAATTCTAAAAAATCTTTTCAATAGTTAGTATAATAAACACATACTAAAATTATATAACATAAAAAAGCATATCATGACACAACAAGCAGCCAAAGAAGCAGCTAGAACTTTAACAAGAAGAGGACCTAAAGCAATACTGGCTGTCATTGACTTTAGCCAAGACGTTCTTACTCGCATCGCAAGAGAGGCAGGCTTAGAGGCGGCGAAAGAAGCAGCTAAAAAAATCGGAAGTGAGTTTTCAAACGCGGCAGATGTTGCTATTGGCACCGCTTATGGAAAACCACAACCAGAAACACAGAAAACACAGCCTTCTTACACTCCCGGGTACACACAAACCGCTTACGCCACTTACAACTAATACCAAACAACCCCAGACCATATCTATTAAACCATTGGCAGATACTATAAATTATCCAAAAAATACTACTGATCAGAAAATCCGACCATCAAAACCTATGTCGCTAGAAGAAGTAGCAAAATTAATTGATGATTATAACGCAAAGCCAAATAATAAAGAAAACCAATCACAAATACTACCACACATAAAACAACAAGGAACAACACAAAGAACATTTTAATTTACCTCCCAAAAGCCACAAAAAACGCAAGTTAAAATATATCTTTCTAAATTAATATAAACGCACTGTTCTTCTGGTAAAACTTATGCTAGGATGCAGATTGTTAAACACTTTCGCAGACAAACACAATCATGGCTGTTATTTTTAGCTTAGTATTCTTTAAAATCATCGCAATATTACTCAATGTTGTGGTAGGGTTTCTTGCTGGGAAAATTGCTAAAGTTGAACGCGATAGTGTGGCATCCCTGCTTTTCTATTTCGTATCCCCCATCGTCTTCTTCACAATCCCCGCAAGCTCTAATCTCTCAGTCTCCGCACTCGGAATCACAGCTGTAGTTTTTATAATATGCACATTGCTTTGCATGTTCTCATATTACTTTTTTGGCATGTATTGGCAGGATCAAACACGCAATATGCTAGCCCTTTCAGCTGGCAATGCCAATTGTGGATATTTCATGCTACCAATCGCCGCAAGTTTATTTGATGATTACACCCTCAGCATTTACATGATGGCAATTGTTGGGGTTAGCATCTATGAATCGTCGGTGGGGTTTTATATATCATCACGCGGTGTAAATTCCACACGTGAAAGCGTTATAAAAGTTCTAAAATTGCCTACATTGAATGCATTTGCACTAGGATGTATGCTAAGTTTTACCGGGCTAACTTTGCCGGATTTTCTCGATGATTTTACGCATAATATGCGCGGTACATATTCCGTACTTGGAATGATGATGGTAGGATTAGGGCTTTCAACAATTCCACGTTTTGAAATAGATGTAAAATTCACAGCGGCCGCTTTTGCTAGTAAGTTTTTATTCTTTCCAATAGCGATTAATTTATTTATTCTGCTCGATAAATTTGTATTAGGTTGGTATGGCGAGCATCATCACAATGCGTTGCAATTGCTTTTCACTGCGCCAATGGCAGCGAATACTATAGTGATCGCGTCATTAACCAAGTTTCACCCTGAAAAAGTTGCAACAACTGTGTTATTATCTTGTTTGTTCGCATTGTTTTACATACCAATTATGGTTGCAATTTTTATTGGCGATACTGGAATTGAAGGAATGATATAAAAGAATAATAAAGCAGCAAAGTAACGTCATTGCGAGGAACGCAGTGACGTGGCAATCTCCCTATTAATACAAAAGTGAGATTACCACGTCGAACGTTGTCCTTCTCGTAATGACAACACACACTTAAATATACAAACAACATGATACAAAAAACAGCAACAATAGCAGAATATAAAATAGGCGATTTAATTGTGCCAGAGCACAAACTGGCATTTATCGATTGGAATCCTTCCGGCACAAAAACTGTAGTCTGCATGCATGGACTCATCTCAAATTCTCGCGATTTTGACTATCTCGCAGTAAAACTCGCATCAGATTTTCGCGTCCTCTCTCTAGATATGCCAGGGCGTGGTGATAGTGATTGGCTTGAGAATAATGAACTGTATCAATATCCCGTATATATAGCAGATATTCTAGCGCTACTAAAGTCTCTGAACATCACAGAAGTTGACTGGATTGGAACTTCCATGGGTGGCGTTGCGGGCATGTCACTTGCTGCCGATCATCCTAATTTAATTAAGTCCTTAGTGCTGAATGATATTGGCCCAGAGATCCCCGGCCGCGCACTTGCAAAAATGCGCAAATATATCGGCATGAGCCCAGCATTTGAAGATTTCGCCCATGCAAAAAAGCATTTACAAATGATATATAAAAACTTTGGTGTAGTGGATGATGAACATTGGGACCACCTTGTTACGCATACAACTTATATTGATGAAAATGAAAAATATCGTTTAAAATACGACCCTCAAATTGCCGAGACTTTCACGGTGGATATGGCAAATCCAGAGGATATAATTTTTTGGGATTTATGGGATAAAATCACCTGCCCTATTTTGCTAATTCATGGCGTAGAATCAGATATTTTACTACAACATACTGTGGACAAAATGGCAACATCAGATGATATTGAAATCTATAAAATGCACGATGCCGGACATGCTCCTGCGCTTGTTGATGATGAGGAGATTGCACATATTCATGAATGGCTGAAAAAGCGGTAGTCTTTGCCATGAAAGCCAAGCGAGCGTCATTGCGAGGAGGACTTTAGTCCGACGTGGCAATCTCACTTTTTCTATAAAATCTCTACTACTTGCACCAAGTGATCAGAAATTATAAAAAACGTGAGATTGCCACGTCGCTTCGCTCCTCGCAATGACGATAATATAACCCACTAAGAAACATAATGCCCACACTCAAAACATCCCTCACCTTCCTACATGTATCCGAGCTAAAAGACATAGCCTCAAAACTATCCCTACCCACTGACGGCAAAAAAATGCCCCTCATACAACGTATCCTCCATTTTCTAGATACTGGCACGATCCTCCATTCTCCTGAAATACCAGATATTTCCAAGGCACGAAAAGGAACTCATTACCCTCTCGCGCCTAGCACATTGATCCTCAAAAATTCATATAAAAACGATCTAGCAACAAGGTTGTTTTTCAAGAAAATCATAGGCGAATATTTTCATTTCACTGCATTCGGAATTGATTGGATAAATGAAAAATGGCTTGCGGGAAATCCTCCAACATATCAAGAATTTGCGGATATGTGGAAGAGCGAATATGCAAGACGCAAGGTAAATCCCAC
>CANNRM010000094.1 GCA_947508155.1 Rickettsiales bacterium
ACTGATGCTGCAACAGCGGCAATTTTGGATGGTTTGAAATGGCTGGGGATAGATTGGGATGATGAACCTGTACATCAATTTTCGCGGTCAGATATCCACGCATCGGCTGCAAGAAAACTCGTTGAAATGGGCAAGGCTTATTATTGTTTCTTAACACCTGAAGAGCTAGAAGCTGAGCGGGAAGAAGCAATTCATGAGGGGCGGCATTATATTGTCAAAAGCAAATGGCGTGATGCGGATCCAAAGGATCATCCTAAAGACAAACCGGCTGCAATTCGCTTGAAAGCACCGTTAACAGGGGAGACTGTGATTAGGGATTTAGTGCAGGGTGATGTGGTGGTTGCGAACGACCATTTGGATGATATGATTCTACTTCGTGGCGATGGAACGCCTACTTACATGCTGGCTGTGGTGGTGGATGACCATGATATGGGTGTTACTCATATTATACGTGGGGATGACCATTTAACAAATGCTGCAAGGCAGATTATTCTATATGAAGCATTAGGTTGGGATGTTCCAAAAATGGCTCATATTCCCCTAATTCATGGGCCAGATGGAGCAAAACTTTCAAAGCGTCATGGTGCAGTAGGTGTTGATTGGTATAGGGATGAGGGATATTTGCCAGAAGCATTGTGCAATTATTTGGTGCGTCTTGGTTGGAGTCATGGAAATGACGAGATAATTTCCCGTGAGCATGCGATTGAATGGTTCGATGTGAAAAATATCGGCAAATCTCCATCGCGTTTGGATTGGGACAAAATGCGCAATGTGAATATGTATTATATCAAAGCTGCGGATAATGAGCGTTTGATGGCATTTGTATTGAAGGATTTATCGCAGGAGATGGAAGTGTCAAATGCTTCTAAGGCGGCTATTGCAAAGGCTATGGATGGGCTCAAAAATAGATGTCATTTGCTGAATGAAATGAGCAAGCTTGCTAAGCTTTATGTAGTTGAATATATGCCGGATATTGAGCCTGATGCTGCAGAGGTGCTGCAACATACTGATAAGGCTCTTATTGCTGATGCTGTGGGTGTTGTGCAGGGATTAACGGCATTTGATCATGATTCTATTAGCGCTGCATTAAAGGGCTTGGCTGAAGCTAAAGGCATTAAGGTGGGCGAATTGATGAAGCCACTGAGATGTTTGCTAACCGGGATGGTTAATGCTCCGAGTGTGTTTGAGATGATCGAGATTGTCGGTAAGGATGCAGCATTGAGGAGATTGGGGCGGAAGGTGTAGTTGGGTCGTCATCCTCGGTCTTGGCGTAGCTTCTTAGCGAAGCCAGATCGGGGATCTCATCTAATTTAAGCGTCATTGCGAGCGATTGAAAATCGCGTGGCAATCTCTCTATAATAAATTAAGGGAGATCACCACGTCGTCCGTCTTCGCTGAAGCTACGACGAGACTCCTCGCGGATGACGCTTAAATTACACAAGATCCCCGAATTTACACAATAAAGTTTTTCAAACACGACTGTAACTACGCTGTTTTCCCTTTGATGTCTTGCTACCATCGTCTTCTATTAGGGGTACGGTATCGAGTGTGTATTTTGCTTTCTTATTGGGTGTAATTTTTTTCTTCAATGCTTTTGCAGCTGTTGCAGCTTTTGAGAATGCCTTTTTAACTGTTTCTTTTGCTCCTTTTTTCACTTTTTGCTCATTTGTAAAATTATCTGATATAGAGCTAGTTGTGGATTTTACAGAAGAAATACCATTGCTTCTTGATAAATCAGGCATGTCAAAGTCATCTTGAATAGATGTTTGAGGTTCTTGTTTTGGTGTAACTTCGCGGTGATACTTTTTATATGCATTGTCAATTTCATCTAGTTTGTCTTGAGGTAGAGTGGCAGGGATTTTTCCCATTATCGCGGTTTCTCTAATACCAGCCAATGTATATCTTCCGCAATTGTGATCATCATTAAATGCTTGCTGTCCTGTATACACAGTGTTGAGTTTAGGTGTATCTTTGAATCCAGCCTCTTTTAATGCGTCTCTAACACCATCAAGAGGGTAAACTCTCGCTAGGAAGCCTTTCGAGTCGACATGTGTGGCGCTAATTGTTCCACCATTCATTGGGTCTTTTTCTAGTTTTAAATAAGTAAAATGCTGGCGTTTAGGGCCATAACCAAAAAATATTCCTCGGGTTTGGACAATGGGGATAAAGACGCGTTTTGTATCGCTGTTTTTAAGGAATTGTTGGGCGTGTTTTGTGGCGTCATTTATAGGATAGCCACCATTTGGGCCTGTATTAGGATTTTCTGAGAGGATTTGATCTGTCGCAGGGGGCATAATGATAGTATCGTTGGGTGATTTTAAAGCATATCTTTTTGAGTTTAATGCTCCACCACCACTATCACAAAGAGCCTCTCCGCCTGGTATTTCATGGAATAACTGCTCTGCAGCATGATATAATTGAGATGGTTTATATCTGTTACCTTCGAACAGTTCTTCCGAGGTTATTTCAGCTGACATATTTTTTCTCCTTATTTTCTTTTGAATAAAAGTTTCATTTATAATAGTATAGCACTCATCTAATTTATATTGTTAATATGAAACGACAAGATCACGATAATTTTCTACAAAATTTTTGGGATACTGGTAAATTTGCTAGTTCCTGGATTATTTCTACAGATGATCTGGAAAGGTCTTTGGGCGCCATAAAGCGCTTTGCGCATGGGGTTTTAGGGGTTCCTGATTTGCCTTTGGAGAATAATCCAGATTTTAGGATTGTTGAGCGTGGGCTCAATACCGCAAAGAATGAAGCAAAATATATTAGTGTGGAACAAATTCGTGAGTTGCAAAGTTTTATGAATAGCACAAGCTCTGTTTCTAATTGTAAGATTGCAGTGATTCGTGAGGCGGATCTCATGAATTTAAATGCATATAATTGTTGTTTGAAGATACTTGAAGAGGCGCCAAGGGATAGTTATATTTTTCTGCTTACTGAAAGGCCAGGGAATATTATTGCTACGATTAAGTCTAGATGTGTGAAGGTTAGTTGTTATTATGGTGCGGATAATTGTCATCCCCGCGAAGGCGGGGATCCAGATAATATAGAACTGGGCCCCCGCCTTCGCGGGGGTGACATAATATTAAATTGTCATGACATCACCCAGAAAATGAAATATTTACAAGAAATTACCGCTAAAGATTCAAAAGAGTTATGGCAAGGTTTTTGCGATGATATATTATCATATTTGCACCAAAAACGCGATGTAAAGCGATTTGATCGCGCGCAGAAATTGATCAAAGATACTCAGGATTTTGATTTAGATAAAAGACAGATGGGGATTTTGATAATGGAGTCTATATGATTGGTATAGCGTCATTGCGAGGAGAGCATAGCTCGACGTGGCAATCTCACTTGAATAATAGGGAGATTGCCACGTCGTCTTCGACTCCTCGCAATGACGGCTCGTTGTTATTATGGTAATTATATGATCGATCAACTCCTCCAACCCATAACCAAATTTCTAAAACTACAACCTCATACAAAAGAAGCGCTTTCTCGCCTCGGTATTGAAACAGCGCGCGATCTTTTGTTTCACAGGCCTAGCGGATATATTACAAACAAAATTTGCTCTGGCGCTGTGGAGTTTAAACATGGCGAGCAGATCATTATCGAAGCTAAAGTTAGTGATATAGAAATCGGTAAAAAAGGCCGTCCAACAAAGGTTTATACAGAGACGGCATCTGGCCCATTGGTGCTTGTTTTTTTTAATAAAATCCCTATTTTTTTGTTCAACAAATTACGTCCTGGATATAAACATATTGTTGAAGGAAAGGTGGAATTTAGTCAGGGTTTTTATTTTCAAATTACCCATCCGCAGTTCATTTTGGATAAAAAGCAAGTGCAGGCTATTGAGCCTGTTTATCCATTGACATATGGGGTTACTAGCAAGCAGATACATGGATATGTGTTGAAGGTGTTGGAGGCGGTTGCGGATTGTCATCACGAGGAGCGAAGCGACGTGGTGATCTCCATTAATGAAAATGAGATTGCCAC